>DUMX01000169.1 GCA_012839665.1 Gelria sp. | reverse complement strand
TCCTATTGGATCAAGCGGACTACGTATTGTTGTTTCTCTATACTACGAACTGGAAAGACTGGGCCTAACCAAAGGCGGTGCCTCTACCTGCGTAGGAACCGGACCTGCTATGGCCTCTTTGTGGACCCGGGATATATAAATTGATTTTAATAACCGAGATGCGATTTTCATTTGCATGAAGTTCAGGAAATAATGCGCAAAACCAATCTTATTTCAAAACTTCTAATTAATTGGGGGTGCTAAAATCCATGAAATATATGGAGGAATATAAAAGAAAACTGGTTACAGCAGATGAGGCTGTTAAAGTAGTTCAGTCTGGCGATACGGTTAACTATGGTGAATTTATTATGAATTCAGCCCTTCTCGATGAGGCACTGGCCAAACGCAAGGATGAGTTAACTAATGTTAATATAATTACCACCACCTGCCCTTTTCAACCAAAGACGGTATTGGCTGATCCTAACAAAGAACATTTTATTTTTAATGATTGGCATTTCAGTGCAGCCAGTCGCAAATTACATGATAAAGGGCTTTGTTATTTCATGCCTATGCTTTACCATGAGACACCGGACTATTACGAAAGAGGTTATGTACCCATTGACGTAGCTTTTATCAAGGTAACTTCCATGAATAAACATGGCTACTTTAACCTGGGTACATCCAGTTCCATGACTCCTTCCATCTGTGACGTTGCCCGTATTATTGTTGCTGAAGTAAATACCTCGGTGCCAAGATGTCTGGGGGGAACAAGGGAGTCTATCCACATTTCCGATATCGATTTTATTGTTGAGGGTGATAACAGACCACTGATCGAGCTTCCGGATACCCCCTTTACTGAGGTAGACAATAAAATAGCCCGACTGGTACTGGAAGAAATTGAAGACGGTGCCTGTTTGCAGTTGGGTATCGGTGCCATGCCCAATGCTATTGGCAACATGATTGCCCAATCAGATCTTAAAGACCTGGGCGTACACACGGAAATGCTGTGTGATTCCTTTGTGGACATGTATGAATCAGGTGTTCTAACCGGGCGCCGCAAACAGATCGATAAACGTAAAATGGTATATACATTTGCCATGGGCAGTCGCAAACTTTATGATTTTATGGATGATAACCCGGCCTGCGCCATGTATCCGGTCAATTATACCAATGACCCTTATGTAATTTCCCGGAATAAAAAAGTGGTAGCCATAAATAATGCCATTGAGATCGACCTGTACGGACAGGCTTGTGCCGAATCTGCCGGAACCAGACAGATTTCTGGTACCGGCGGTCAGTTTGATTTTATTTTTGGTTCATATAAGTCAGAAGGCGGAAAAGGGTTTGTTTGTCTCAGTTCAACTGTAGTAGACAAGAACGGGAACCTGGAGTCCCGTATAAAGCCAACTATCACACCAGGCGGTACGGTAACGAGTCACAGGGCTATCAACTTCTACGTAATCACTGAATATGGCAAGGTTATGTTGAAAGGTGAATCAACCTGGCAAAGAGCTGAAGCCTTGATAAGTATCGCCCATCCCAAGTTCCGGGATGATCTGATTAAGGAAGCTGAAAAAATGAAAATCTGGGTGAAAACCAATAAAATTGGCTAAAACTCATGTCAAGCATGTCAAGGGGATGTCAAGGGGACGGTTCTCTTGACAACATTATGCCTTTAATACCGTCCCCCGGTTAAGTCCGGTTAGCCTGGCAATCTGACGAACGGAAGGCCCCTGTTCTTTTGCTGCCCGTACTGCTGCGTCCCGTTTTGCTTTCTCCATCTGCTGAATATTGGTTGCAGTTTAAAAAAGGCGTCAAGAGAACCGCCCCCTGACACCCACTATGCAGTATGGGGAGTTTCGTAGACGATCTTTCCGGTCAGGGAGGTATCATAGCCAATATGCTGTTCAACCGCCCGTTTAAATGCGGTAGAGTTTATAACTGCCTGTATCTGCTGCCATTCAGGCTTTTCTGCTGTTTCCTGAAGAATAACCAGGTCATAGCGTTCTTTAAACAGGGGCTCAAAATCCAAACCCATCCTTTGAGCTGCAAATTGAATGCCAATGCCGAAATCCGCTTCTCCATTAGCAACCTTAAGTGCAACTCCCCAATGAGTCTGTTCTTCATTTTCATAGCCCTGAATTTGGTGGGTTGGTATATCGTTTTCCAACAAGTATTGATCTATTCTCAAACGGGTGCCGGAGCCTCTCTGCCGATTTGCAAAGCGAAGACCTTTTTTGGTTATATCCTCCCAGGAATTGATATTGTGCTTGTTACCTGGGGGGACTATCCATCCCTGGGACCTTTGAACCAAATTAACAACCGTATACGCTTCAGCCAGAAGTATGTGCTCTGCGAAGGGTAGATTGTATTCCTGTAATTTTTTATCCCAAAGATGAATACCGGTTACTTGCGCTTCCCTGTGGTAAAGAGCAACCAAGCCTTGCATACTACCATTAAAAATAGTCTTAAGGGAAATAGAAGAAGAGGCGTGATTTAAAAACTCTGCCAGCAGTTCAACGGATAGATCATGGCTGCCCATAAAACAAAAACCATTATCTGAAGATACATCCTTGTGCGCATCAGAATATTCCTGGGGGCGTTTTTCACCTGAGTCTCCCTGCAAGTATTGCATTAGTAAATCATAATCAATACGTATTTTCCTTCCAACGCGCCGTGAGGGAATTTCTCCCCGTTTTACTAGCTCGTAGAGGGTGTATTTGGAAATTTTAAGTATTTGGGCAGCTTCTTCCGGTGTAAGGGGCGGATGATCAGTAATGGGTAGTCAGCTCCTTCCGCATATCAGTTAATATTCTCACTTAACAGGATTGCTCATAGGGTTAGTAACTCCTTAATCTATTTCAATTATACCGGTTTCTTCGTTGTTTTCAAAATAACATCAGGGGAGGAGCGTGTCAACTTACCTTGGGCTTTTAAGAATATAAATATCTCCTTGGTTCCACTGCAAAAAGTTATAAATATGCATTT
>DUMX01000168.1 GCA_012839665.1 Gelria sp. | reverse complement strand
CTATTATAATAAAAGCTTTCTCCATAGCAGGCATTCGCACCAATTCTTGAGCGCGGTAAGGAAACAGAGCTCTAAACAGTTGGTTAAATGTGGTGGTAACTACTGGTGCCTGCCATGATTCAATTATGAGAATATCTTTGTCATCGAAATCATCTTCTGACAGCATGGAAAGATGGTGATGTTGTAACACTTCAAGTCCAGTAGCATTTCGCATCTCATTTGTAGCCTGCGAAAGTATCGATATATACGGAGCAGCATATATTATGCGATGACATCTTCCTTTTTTACAGGCTTCGAGAGCAATTCTTAGAGATGTCAAGGTTTTTCCTAGACCTGTAGGAAGACTTAATGTATAGAACTGTTCCTCGGAATGACTGCAATATTGTTCCAGGGACTGGGCTTGTGCAGTCTCTCTTTTTTTAATAATCTCTTGTGTATCGGGATTATCTCTTAGCTGTGCCTCTGCCCGTTCCCTACAATAAGCATCAAGCCTGGTAATAGCTGCCTGTGCTGACTCCGATTCTAGATAAACTAATGGGATTTGCGCTGCATCTATTCGGTCTGCACTAATGAATCTGGCTGTATCATTACGAACACATAATTCTTTTTCAACATCAATTCTTGCTAGCGATGATCTGCTACATAGTTTAGGTATGATTCTACCCATATTACTCCAACGAGGCCATTTCTTTTTAAAAGTTTTTTCCCATTCTTTTATAGTTTGGGGTAATGGTTCTTCACATTGTGCAAAAATGAGAAAATACTGGCAGATAAGCCTGTGAAATCCTGCTAAATCTAAATCATGTAATCTCAGGTCCTTATCGGTCATATATGACCAGGGAACCTCTTCTTCAATATCCCCCAATTCACGATGATGGTCAAAAATATCCCGTATAACTCTAACAACAAAAGCCCTTAAAATTTGCATCTCATTCCTATCTAATTGTTCCTGCTCTTCCCAGACATCAAGTAATTTTGCGGCATAATAAGAAAACAATAGTGCACTTGGTGCAGCGTGGGGAGGTCTGCTTCCTTTTGGTCCATCTAGATTATCCTGCCATTTCTTGCGGCCTTTGGCCACATCATGACAGAGCCCTCCCAGAAAAAGCAGGCGTTCTTTATATGAACCATCTACTTTCCCCCAGCCCTGGGCCACTGCAATCAAATGTGATTCAAGTAAGAAATGATGCCCGCCCTCTTCAGGACGGGCTTCACACTGGTTAAATGGTATTACCATAGACATATTATCTCACCCTGCTCTGTTTCAATAAATGTATAATCTTCAGTTCCTGTATTATTGCAAGGAATAATTCTTATGGGGCCTCCTGTAGATTCATATAGTACATTAGTAGTAGTGCCAAATCGCCTTTCACCGTAATATTCACGATGCATCCCCCCTACCCTTCCGTACTGGGTTCCTGGTACAGGGATTAGCTTATCAACTGCATCCATAGGGATTACACTTAAACAGTCAAAATGTTTAGCAGTTAACTCTTTTTCCAAATAATTATAAGCTCCAACATAACTGGGATTAGTTAGCGCAAATGCACTTCCTAAATAGGTATGGTAATGGCTATGGTTATTAGCAATATTGTTTTTTAGCTCTTCATAATAGTCCCCGCTCCAGTAAATCCGATAATAAGGACTAACCACTAATTCAATGGCAGTAGGTCTATTGATATCAGACCCTCCCCCTAACCAACCTTTTCCCAGCATTGACATTTGCTGAACCGAAGTACGCACAGAACTCATTAATCTAATACCTACCCGAGCCGTACCTTTAAAATCCGGCAACCCAATAATGGAGCCTGCTAACCCCCTTATCGTTGTATAGGGAATAAACGGATAGGTTGCATGGGTGTTGGTGGTATCTGGTCGGCGAAAATGCGCCAATGAACCCCTAATATCAAAAACCAGCACTTCCATATTCCCACCCCTTCCTGAGCAGTACTCTTACCATTCTTCACATCTCTCTCCTTGTAATTTCCCTATTATGGCTACTCGTTGATCCAACCAATACCTTACCCGCTTCACTTTATCCCAGTTGTTTTCCAGAATTTTTGTTAAATCAGATACATCAATTTTTATCTCGTCAAGTTTAGTAGGTGTTTCCGACTGGCTTTCTATCACCAGTTTGATGTTTTCTTCCAGGTACCCAATACGGTACATCGGGTCTTTATACTCTACGTGTATCAGGAAAAGCGGTTGCTGAATTCCCCTGCCACGAGCTTGACGGATACGCGTGCCATTCCACAACCCTTCTAATAGAAGCTCCACGTCATCTTCTGTCATCTCTGTCTCCTGAGCAATATTTGTGTTGATAATTCCAGGCATGGCGAAAACTGCAAATGGCACCATATAGCTTGTCCATATCGTACCCTGCCCTGCACCCTCGGTCTCCTTTCCTTCTGTTACTTTTATATCCTTAGAAGGCATTACAACCGTGCCCTGCACATACTGTGTTTCCACCGGATGCATAGAATGTGCCCAGCCAAATTGTACCGGACCTGTAAGCTTAAAGGTTTCCTTGCTGACACTATATACAACCCCGAAAGTACGTACATCAAAGGCTACAGATGTTAGTACATCTTGCATACTGGAAGACTCAATTCCGGCTCTATCCTTAAGCGTTTTAGCCAAACTTCCGCGCCCAAGTAGTTTCCCATCATCAGTCCGTTCCTCTCTAACATACACAAAATTATTGCCGTCCGGTCCGCCGTCCGGATACTTGGCTATGACATAATCACGAATATCACGTTTTATACTTACATCAGATAGCGATATTCTTCCGTCCTCTTCACCGAAAATACGCCGTGCATTGCTGTCGTTTAACGGGTCGCGGTTTGGAATCCCGTCTTTAACACTTTTTATAAATATAATTTCAGCACTATTAATACCCATTAGTTATTCCCCTCCTCATTTGAATCAGATTCGTCATCCTTTTCTTTTCTTCCTAGCGAATAACCAGCCCAGAAAGCAGCCATAAACCGATCCTTATTATTCTTTATTTCATCTTCAAACTGAACAAATCCCATGGACACTACTGCTGCTCGCTTAAACACGTCTGGAGCTACTCCAAGTCCCAGCATAGCTGCATACTCTTCCATCCGCCCCAGCGCTTTATGATGTATGACTTCCGGAGTTAAACTGGTGCCAAAAGTCATAATCCGGTGCTTTATATAGTCTTTTTTATTAGTACCAGCATAGTAACTCCTGCCGAACCTCTGAACTACTTGTCCAGCAGCAAACCCTAACTCGTCCAAGGTTTCAAACTGCAGCTCATCCACTGGAGTATTCCACGTAGCGCTGATTAGTTCCATAGCCGTTTTCATACCCTCCTCACCTCCTTTCGAACTTGCTAAATTGCTATTATAAAGACTCAAAAACTGGTTAATAGCCAAATAGTCAATGGTTTCCTGCTGCAGGTCGAAAATACTGTCAGGAAGTAATTTACCTAATTGAGTCATCCTTGAACTACTATTTTTGTAAAACAAGGTTTTATCCAAAGGTTCTCGTTTTAGGGCCTTTTCCATGGAACCCCATACATACGGTGGTCCATAAGCAGTAGCAAGCAAGTAAGGTAAAGTGCTAATCTGTCGCTGCTTACGAGCTATAGATTTTTCACTCAGCATAATATAGCCATCGTCAATGATTTCCTGGATTTGCTCTCGTAATTCTTCACATATCTCCTGAAGATGGCTGGCCGTGGTAGGAAGCACATCACTAATTACTGCTCTTAAGTGAATGTTTAATTTGCCAGGATCCCCAGAGAAATAGATTAGCGTTAAGCGAAATTCTTCGTTATCCCATTCCTCTGGCAGTCTCGCCTCAAAACCAGTAATGTTTTTAAGGTGCCTGGTTTTACTTGTTCCTTTTCTTCCTATTACGTCTAAAGGAGTGTCACCGCCTATAATGTCAGATATGGAATAAACCCATTCATCTGCCAGCTCTTTATCATCTAAAATGCGATCATCCAATGGCAAAGTTACCATGCTTCCATATATCACATCCTTGATAGAGCCTTTCAAAGAATACTCTTTTCCTATAGGAGATGCCACCGGAGCAAAAACCTCTTTTGTCAAAACCCGGTCAAGTTCTTGTGACATTTTACTAAATACACTGGCCCCCAAGGTCAAGTCAGAATAACATTCTGTACAAAGGGCTATACTTTCAACCAAATCCTTATCCCGGCCAAAGGACAAGGGAGCTTCCCAGGTAGTAGGCAGCCAGTAAAGAGCCTTGTTATATGCAGATACTACAGCTCCAGACTTTTTACATATACTGCAAATACCTTCATCCTTATGCCCACCGGCTTCCCCTTCAACAAACTTGGCTACCCAGAAGTTGGATAAAAGCTTGTCAGTATCGACAGCTATTCGCAATCCCGGATTCAGTTGACTATTTCCTAATATTAAATAACCGTCTGTATCCGCCCCGGGTTTGATTAGAAAATGTGGGCTATCATCCTGGATAATAGCCAAAACCATTAATCCTAATTTCTTTCCTTCAAATTTAATCCCCGGTAAAACTTTCTTAATAGAACTAGCTATTTTGGAAATTTCATCAGGTTCCAGATTAATATCGATTGTCCGTTCAAGTCGACTCGATAAGTACGCGGTAATGCCACCCTCTTTGTCATTGAAATCTTTGAAATGACGCTCGTAGACGGGATATGCAGCTACCGGATATATACCTTGAGCATGTATGGGATTGCCACCACTTGGAATAATAAAAGGAAAAGCCAATGCCTGATTAACATCGGGAACAAAAACCGACCGCTTTTTCGTCTCTGCAACCCAGCTCCCACATTCACGAATCGGCAATACAGCTACGTCACATGACTTGTTATTGCGCTTATCCACTTCAACAATAATGACTTTAGCTAGAAAGTTCCTTGCCTGATTACTTGCTACATCAGATACCAGTTTCAATATATCCGTTGGTGCAACACTGGAACCTCGAATTACCCGCCCTATACGCATGAGGTCATAAGATAACATATATATCACCTGCTTTCTCTTTGTTTTATTGCATATCCTTAGTGCTTAGATTTTTCTACCTCACCACCTCAAAACATCCGAATCCCTGGCTATTTTTAGAACCAAGACCGGTATGGTAAGCAACCTTAATAAGCTCGGGATTACCTACCAACCAGTAAATCCCTGCCCAAGCGCTAACGGGGTTACCTTTGAAGCTGATAATACGACGGAAATCACGTTCTCTATTGCCATTTGGAAAAATTGTGAACTGGTCTGTTGAAGGAAAGCTACCGTGGATAAGTTGGTGTTTTTTTATCAGATTATTGCGAGTATGTTCGGAAAATTGGGATGACCAGGGAGAGTAATAGTGGGTTGTTTTTTGTCCGTTTTCCTCAATCGTTGAATAAGTAACCATGGGTGATATCATTTTTATCTGTAACTTATCGGTAAAGTCTGGATCCTTTTGCACACTAATTCCACTTACTTCTACCACATTACGCCCCATAGTTAACAACTCAGCTCTTATTAAGGTTTCCGCCAGGTCGGTTATAAATTTATCAACTGCCGAACTAACTACCAGACGAAACGGAGAATCGAAGAAAATCCTTCGTCGTTCCCGCTCCATCCTGAAACGACCTTCCAAACGCGAAAACGTAAATAACTTAAACTTCCGTTTTTCATATTGATACCCTTCTTCATGTAAAAACCGGCGGTAATCATAATCGGACAGATTATTATAGATAAAGCCTTGTAAAATATGATTGTAGTGTATTGGTAGTCCAACCTCGCGCTCTGCCTGAAAAGTTATTATAATTCTCACCTTACCATTTTCACCTCCATAAAACCGGAAAATAACCTTATTTAAGAAGTTATCACAAACTACTGACAACAGCACGTCATTCCATTATATTTCCTGAAAAGCTTGTCTTTTTGCTAGAAAGCACCTTTACCATCTCGAAACAAACGGTTCATATTCACGTTCACCTATTAAATGTTTTTCTAGTTTGTATAGCTCCATGCGTATTAGTCGGCGATAAGAAACATTACGCCCCAGTTGACGATGTTTAATAGTAGTTTGCAGTCTTTTTTCCCATTCCTCAATGAACACCTTGCGCCCCTTGTCATTCATAAATATGCCATTAGTCCGTTTCTCAAAATGAGGTTTACGCAGCATATTTCTGCCAAT
>DUMX01000167.1 GCA_012839665.1 Gelria sp. | reverse complement strand
GGGAAGATTTTAGATGAAAAATTTCTTAAAGAAGTAATGCCAACTCTTGCTATTTCTTTTGGTCAATAAACCAGCCCTCAGAATAAATATCCTCCTGCAAATAGGCCTCTTGAGCTTTTTTATTATTCCTCAAGGACTGAATCTTACCCCGGGTATTTAACAAGAGTTCCCGCACCCGCGCCTCGGCAATACCATCATTTTCCTTTATTAATAGGGCTATTTTCCGAATCTGTGCAACCGCTTCCCGGTACTCCGGGTATGCAGTCAAATTAATATTTATTCCCCCGACACTTCCCAACTCCCTGATTTCCTCCCCTATTCCCCGGGTCAGTTTATCAATGGCCTCTATCCGTTCCTGCTGTTGTTCAAGCAGTTGGTTTAGTTTATCAACATCATCTAACTGTGAGTCCTGAACCAACTCAACCTTCTGCCGGGAAATAGACAACATTTCCTCCCAGTGGTTAACTTGCTCTTCTACCTTCTGCTTTATAGATGCAGGATATTTATCCATAAACTACCCTCTCAAATTTAAACCGGCCTTAGGACGGCTGATATTCTCCCTCTGGCGCGGTATAGCTGCCTTCTTTATTACTTCCTCCCAGGTATTGCGTAAATCTACCAGAAATTCTCTGACCTCATCAAGTTTGCGGATATCTTTTTCCAAATTGGCTTGCACCAATTGATAGTGCAAATATTCATAAAGCCTGGAGAGATGGTTAGATACCTCATAATCCATATTCAGGCTGGCAATAAGCTCCAAAACAATATCTTCGGCCTTAATAATTTGATTATGAGCCGTATTAATGTCCTTTTTATTTATAGCCTCTTTAGCATTGTCAATATTTCTGATAGCTCCGTCATACAACATTAACAACAATTTCCCCGGTGCCGCAGTCTCTACTGTGGTTTTCTTATAATTATCATAAGCTTGTGCGTTGACATTCATAACTATCCCCCCGAAATAATAGCATATACCCTTTGGGTGTATCCTTCAAACGTAATGGATTACTAGGAAAATAATCTTAGGACCCTATAGGCCATAAGACGTCCTTATAATTTGATTTACCCCAGGACTAATCAAATAATTTCGTCAACCAGAATTCCGGCCATTTTATCCAGCATACTTTTTATCATAGCCGAACATTCAAGAAGTTTTTCCGGTGGTATCTCCCGAATAACTTCCTTAGATTCACTGTCAATTACCTTCACCTGTACCCGCCCACTATCCTCATGAACTCGAAACTGCAAATGATAGTTAGATACCTTCATAAGGTCATTCATGACTTTAGCGGCCTTCATTAGCTCATCTCCATTAACAGGTCGCTGTTTTAAATCATTAACACCAATCTTTTCACGCGAAACACCTGGTCGCTCATTTTCAAGTTGGGGTTTTGAAGATTCGCTATTCGGGTAATTCACCTTAAAGTCTACGGCCATCCGTTGCCCTTCGACTCTCATAATCTCCGCCTCCCTGCTAAAACAATAAGTTCTATAGAATATTATCGATAGCAAGGGTTAATAACTTTAATGCGAAAATAGAATTTTTTTGACACTGAAGGACACTGATTATCTATGAAAAACACTGACTTTTATTACATTTTTTGTAGGGGCAGACCCGTGTGTCTACCCGGCCGACCACTGATCCCCGTAGGTAGTAGTAGCGGAGGCTTTAGCCTTCGGTAGGAAACGAAGTTTCCCCCATCCGTAATATCAATACAATTATTTTAATTAGCGGCAGCGTTCTCTTTAGCCCCCGAAAGCCTGCCTCATTATTACATGTCTGGTAAACGCATCTCTTCCCACCGCTCCCACTCCTCCCAGGTAATCCCAAATGCAGCCCCACCTGAAGTATACCCGACAATATAATAGAAACACTTATTACTATTTATACCGAAGGTATCGCCTACTTGCTCTGCTTCCCTTTTTTGTTTACGCTCTGCCTTTGCCTTACGGCGTCCATCTTCAGCCATCTGCAATTGCTTTATATAATCTTCAGGAATATGATACCCCAGCATTTGCAATTCCGTAACTGCACACCGCCAATCAACCCCAAAATATTTCCGGTACCCTCTTACCACATTCTTCCCCGGGTATGTTTGTACCCAATCTTTGGCCACTACCAGCCTTTGTTTTCTTTTCAATCGCTTATGCTTAGGGGTCATATCCTATACCTTCCTAACCGCCTTAATCTCTAATTCAATCTCCTCAGCAGAGCATTATCCAAACATTTCTGTAGCGCATGCTCTTGCATCTTATTTACCGCCAGCACCACCCTGACTCGGCGCAATGCGGTAATATATTCACCCAAATCATGTTCATCAGCACTGGATAAAACAGCAACTGGTCTCCCGTTTGAGGTAACCACCATCTCCCCTTCCTCTTTCAACTGCCGCCATATCTCACCGGACTTAAGCCTTAAATCACGTACGCTGATAAATTGCACAATACGCACCTCCTAACACATTTCTTGGTACGTTAATGATATACAATTGTGCTACACACCATTCACAGCTAGATTTCTAAATTAGTGGGAAACTGTTTCTTCGAGTGGATTAATGCAAGTACCTGAATCTCATCATCTTGAGATATCTGGTAAACGAGACGATATGAGTAGACTAATAATTCACGAATGGTGTCATTGTTAATTTCTGGTACAACCCTGCCCATCTGTGGGTAATTTTCCAGATGTTCAGATTTTCAATAATCTTTTCTACTACTTGAGTAGCATAATATTTTGAATCCCGAGAAATATACACTTATATATTTGTTTTAAATCATCCTTAGCAACTTTTGACCAGATTACTTTTGCCATGTCTTTACTTCTTTTTTAAGTTCTTCAGCAGAGACATATTCGCCTTGTTCTATAGCTTCCTGCCCCTTTTTCACTTTCTCCAAAACATACAGATGGTACATGATATCTTCCATCGCCACCGAATCTGGTAATTTGGCAATTAACTCGATTGCTTCCTGTTTTATGGTCTGCATAAGTAAATACACCTCCCGGATATACAAAACCAAGCTTTGATTAAATTTTACCACCCACCTATCTAACAAGAGCGGCTATCCAGTCCTGCCTTCTCTCAGGCTTACCTGCATATTTTACCCTATCACCTGGTTTCTCCAAATCTTTTTATCACTTCTATCACATATTCCTGCTGCTCCCTGGTTAAACCCGGAAATAGGGGTATGCTGATTTCCTGGGCGTAGAAATTTTCAGCCCTGGGGAAATCACCAGGTTTATAGCCAAAACGCCGGCGGTAATAAGGCTGCAGGTGTACCGGAATGTAATGTACCTGACTACCAATATTATGGTTTCCTAGATAAATATAAAACTCCGTACGCTTAACATCGGAGTTCAGTAACAAAGGATAAAGATGATAAGCGTGGCAACTATCTGGAGGCGGGACTGGTGGATTCCGTAACCATTTGACCTCGCCAAGGGTTTGGTCATATTTTTTGGCCAGCAACCTGCGCTCTTGTAAGAATTTCTCCAACTTGTTCATCTGGGAAATTCCCAGGGCACACTGGATATCAGTAATGCGGAAATTATATCCCAGCTCCTGCATTTCATAATACCAGGGACCATCATTGGCCTCCAGATACTCAACTTCCTTAGTAATTCCATGGCTGCGGAAAAGTTTTAAGCGCCGGTAAAAATCCGGATTATTACAGACAATCATACCGCCTTCCCCGGTAGTAATGTGCTTAACCGGGTGGAAACTGAACATAGTCATATCCGCCTGATTGCCGACCATTACTCCATCTCGCACTGCTCCCAGAGCATGAGCCGCATCCTCAATTATTACCAGGTTGTATTTATCGGCAATCTCCCGAATACGCATAATATCCATAGGATAGCCAGCATAATCTACCGGCATAATAGCCCGGGTATGAGGGGTAATAGCATCCTCTATATACTCTATATCTATACCATAAGTTTCCTCATCAATATCTACAAAAACGGGGCGGGCTCCTACATAAAGTGCTGCGTTGGCTGTAGCCACGAAGGTAAGCGGAGTAGTAATCACCTCATCCCCGACTCCAATTCCTGCTGCATACATAGCCGCATGCAGAGCCGAAGTTCCACTGTTAAAAGCCACGGCATAGCTGGTTCCGCAGTAATCTGCCACCCGAGCCTCAAATTCCTCCACCCGTAGCCCCTGGGTAATCCAATCAGAACGTAAAACCTCTATAACCGCTTTTATATCTTCTTCATCTATATTTTGCCTGCCATAAGGAATAAACTCATGCATATAAATCTCCCTGGGTTTG
>DUMX01000166.1 GCA_012839665.1 Gelria sp. | reverse complement strand
GGGCACACGGCAACCACCTATGAAAATAGTTACCTATATTTTTTGACGCGTAAATCCTTATAAATCCGCATAATCCGCGTCAAATATTTTAAAAAGTTCAGTGTTAATCATAGATAATCAGTGTCCTTCAGTGTCTAATAATTATGCCTTACCGGAACTACCGAAAAGCCGGATTTTTTCAGCAATTATATTCGTTGCCGCTTCCCGCGCCGGTCCCAGGATTTTTCGGGGATCTATTTCATCAGTTTTTTCCTTCATTACCCGACGCATCTCCCCTACAAGAGCCTCTCTAATATTAGTATCAATATTTATCTTACGGACTCCTAATTCTATAGCCCGGCGTATTGATGCCTCCGGAACACCGGAAGAACCATGTAAAACTATGGGGATTTTCACCAGTGCTTTAATTTTTGCCAATCTCTCGAAATCTAGTTTAGGTTCTCCTTTATACTGCCCATGAGCAGTTCCTATAGCAACTGCCAGGCTCTCTACTCCGGTTTGTTCGACAAAATAACGGGCCTCTTCCGGGTCGGTATACATAGCGTCTTTCTCACTGACATGTACATCGTCCTCGGTTCCACCAATTTTACCCAGCTCCGCCTCTACTGATACTCCAATAGGCCGGGTTATATCTAAAACCTTACGGGTAATAGCTATATTCTCCTCCAGCGATAACTGGGAGCCATCATACATAACTGAGGTAAAACCACTGCGGATACATCTTACCACCTGGTCAAAATCAGTTCCATGGTCCAGGTGCAATGCAATGGGGACTGTTGAGGAAGAAGCCGCCATCCTTACCATTCCGGTAATAAAATCCAGACCCGCATAAGCTATAGCACCTTGGCTAGCCTGCATAATAACTGGAGCATTTTCTCGTTCTGCCGCCTCTAGAATGGCCTGCACTATTTCCATATTGTTGGCATTGAAAGCGCCTACTGCATATCCGCCTTCCTCTGCCTTGAGCAAAAGTTCATTTACTGTAACCAGTGCCATTTTTACCACCTCTTAATTATTGAAAACTGGTTCCACTACAAAAAGTACTAATTTATGTATCAATACCAATGATTAGCGTACCCACTGTGCCAGATACTACCCCTGTATAATTCTTAATTCTTACTATGATACTTTCCCGGTTGCCATTTGATTAACTGTGTTACGTAAATCTATTATATCAAATGGTTTGGTTATACATCTTTTAACCCCAGCATCCAAAGCTTCCTTAACTACATCCATTTCACCATAGGCAGTCATCATAATAATGTCCAAGTTATTATATTTCTTTAATATAATCTGCGAAGCTTCCAAACCATTCATATTCGGCATTTTCATGTCCATAAGTATAATATCAGGTAAGAACTTATCTGCCCTCTCTACCGCCTCCTTTCCATCGGCAGCTAACTCGACTTCCCACCCGTCTTTTTTAAATAGTTCCTCCAACAGGCGCCGGACACCTTTTTGGTCATCTACTATTAATATTTTCTTCATCGTTCTTACCTCCCAGGATATATTTATACCATTTATTTCTACACCTGTATAAAATATCCTGCTTTTTATCCAGTAAATTGTGGTACTGTACCGGCCAAAACAAAAATAAAGCCCAGACATAGGAAGAAAATAAATAAACCCGGAAGTATAAATAATAAAATGGCCTGACCAGTTTGTAGTTCCAGAGCCTCACGCAGGGAAAGAACCTGCAAAACCAGGACCCATATTACCGCCAGCAGGGAACATATAACCCCCAACCAGCTAATTCCTAATAAAGTAGCTCCATACTGCAGGGGTGGACCTAAAACTCCTGGAATAACTGCAAAACTTAAACATACCAGCAAACTTCCAGGGGTTTTAGGTCCACCTCTGCAGTATGGAGCTACTTTATTAGGAGTTAGCTGGTTGGGTGTTATATGTTCCCTGCTGGCGGTAATATGGGTTCTGGTTTTGCAGGTTCTTTCCCTGCGTGAGGCTCTGGAACT
>DUMX01000165.1 GCA_012839665.1 Gelria sp. | reverse complement strand
TGATTGCCTTTATCGTTGTGTTGGGAATCCTGGTTGATGACAGTATTGTAGTTAATGAGAATATTAGCCGTCATCTTGCTCAGCAAGACAGCCTTTTAACCTCGGTTATAGAAGGAACCCGAGGGGTAGCGCCTTCGGTAATTGTTTCCACCCTCATAATAATCTTTGCCTTTTCTCCCCTGTGTTTCCTATCAGGTGGTGCCGGGGACTTCATCCTTCCTTTACCGGCAGTGATAATTGCTACAATTACGGTCTCTACCCTGGCCGCTCTCTTTTTTACCCCGGTTTATCGTCATTGGTTGGGGGAGCGCGTGCAGAATCAGGAAATCCTACGCAATGGCTGGTTGGATAAACCTTTAAGCCGTTTACAAGTTTATTATGCTAATACTATTCTACCGGTAGCATTAAATAAGCCCCGACGTTATGCTGCTGCTTGTCTGCTGTTAAGCTTGCTTGCTTTTGCTTTTATCCCCGTGGTACCCAAGGAATTTTTCCCCGATGTGGAGCGAGAAGAGATTTTTATAGAAATTGAACTGCCCTTATCAAATTCTGTAATGGCAACGCGGGAGAAGGTGGGCGAGATTGAAGGTTATATTCGCCAGCAAACCGGGGTCAGGGAAGTAAATGCGTTTTATGCTACTCCTATGCCCCGGATATTTGGTATGAGTAGTGCTACGGCGGTTGGACAAAATAGCGCCAATATGCTGGTTTTTGTTGACAGCAGTAAAGTTAAAGCCCGTTATATGAAAGACCACCTCAACCGGGAACTTAACCAGGCTTTCCCCAGTGCTCGTTTTGCCTTTGCGGTAGTGGAATCAGGCCCGCCCGTAGGTGCTCCGCTGGCCCTGCGGCTAACCGGCAACTCCTTGGATGAACTGCAGGCTATAAGTGATGAAATGCGGCAGATACTTCTGGCTCAACCCGGGGTTCTTAACGTTAATGATGATTTGGGGTTACCAGCCCCATCACTGGTATTTGTTCCAGATGGACAGTCCTTGCGCCTGCATAACGTTAACCAACAGCAATTGGGCGAAGCTCTGCGTCTGTATGGTGAGGGCATAAAAATTGGTGAATTTGATAATGGAGACAATTTGTTGGATGTACGCTTGAAGTATAAAGATGAAATAACCGGGGTAAGCCAGGATTTGTCCCGTCTTATCCTTTTTAATGAAGGGGGACAACCTGTAGTCCTGGACGGTGTGGCTCGACCCCAGGCTAAAATAGAGTTAACTCATATTACTCATTATAATTGCCAGCGCAGTAATACTATTCAGGCCTATCTGGATGCTGATACCCCGGTGGAAAAAGTTTTGGCCGGGGTTAGTCCTAGCCTGGACAAACTGGTGCATAAATACCCCGATGTCCAATTGGAATACAAGGGGGAATCCGCAGCTCGTACAGAAGTTTTTCTGGAAATCGGGAAGATATTTTTAGTAGTTCTTTTCCTGTTGCTTCTGGTTATGGTAGTACAGTTTAACTCTTTAAAACTAGCCTTGATTATTCTGGCTACGGTCTTTTTAAGCAGTTCCGGTGCACTCTACAGTCTGTTTATCACCCGTACCCCTCTGGGCTTCATGGCTCTAATGGGGATAGTGAGCCTGGCCGGGGTGGTAGTGAGAAATGGAGTTATCCTGATAGAATTTATGGAGCAAAAAGTGCGCGCAGGAATAGATTTGGATGAAGCTGTACAGCAGGCGGGGTTCCAGCGCTTACGGCCGATTTTGCTTACGGTGGGAACCTCATTTTTTGGGCTAATGCCTTTAGCTTTGGGAAAGAACCTTCTATTCAAACCACTGGCTATTTGTATCGCCGGGGGCTTATTATATTCAACCTTGCTTACCCTGATTTTAATTCCCTGTGTATATTACCTGTACCGGAAAAATATTACTAGAAAAGAGGTAAAGAGGTTGTGCTAATTGAGAGAACAGGAGCAAAAGACTTTTTCTAACAAGTGGATTACACTGATACCTCACCACACAACCTCCTCCAATGTGTTAGGCTAGCCTAATTATATAGGATAAATTGCTGAAAGAAAATAAATTCTTGACAATAGAAAAGGAAACAGCTATCATGAAACTGATAATCATTATCAAACAGAGAAAAAGAAAGGGAAATTTTTTTGGGCAAATAGTTAGGTATACCTAACTATTTGAAAAAGGGGGAGATGTCAATGGAAGTATTTGTATTGGTGGCGGTGGCTCTACTAGCACTGGGTATAATTGTTGCCAGAATAAGGCAGCTAATAAAAATGACGCAGGATGAATCTGAGGGTTGCAGTTCTTGTCAGAACTGTTCTTCCAGTTCTTGCAAAGAACCCAAACATTGATAACTATTACTGCATGAAGCGGGTTGAGCCCAGGTTCAACCCACCATAGTTAAACAAGCTGCACGCTCTTGCGGTTGGTGAGTTATAGCACCACAAAAGGTCTATACTGCAAAACTATGAAAATGATTAGGAAAGCCTATAAGTAGGCAATTTATTATAAATTTGGGTTGAAGTTCGGTTTAAAGATATGTTTCTTGTCTGGATAAACCGGACAGAATTAATAATTCGGAGGTGAAGGGAATGACCAGAACACTTAAGGATTTAGTTCCAGGGGAAAAGGCACGTATAAAGGCTATTACTGATAGTGGCATTATCCGGCGCCGAATAGTAGAGATGGGTCTGGTTCCGGGAATGGAATTAACGATGGAACGCTATGCCCCCCTGGGTGATCCGATAGAAGTTAGCAGCCAGGGTTTACTTCTATCTCTACGCAAGGAGGAGGCTGACACCATTATCCTGGAATAAAACGATGAGGAGGAGCAGTGATGAAAGATAAAAAGATAGTGATAGCTTTGGCGGGGAATCCCAACTCGGGTAAAACTACTATTTTTAACAACCTGACCGGAGCCAGGCAGCATGTGGGGAATTACCCTGGAGTTACAGTGGAGAAGAAAGAAGGCTGGCTAAAACATGAGGGTTATCATATAACTGTAATCGATTTACCTGGAACCTATGGGTTGTCAGCTTATTCTCCTGATGAACTGATAGCCAGGAAGGTAATTATAGATGAAAAACCGGATGTACTGGTTAACATTGTCGATGCTTCTAATCTGGAACGTAATCTATATTTAAGCACCCAGTTGAAAGAATTAGAAGTACCTATGGTGTTGGTTTTAAATATGGCAGATATAGCTGAACGCAACGGAATGAAAGTTAACTATGAATTGCTCTCACAACTACTGGGTATGCCCGTAGTGAGAGCAGTAGGCACCAAAAATGAAGGTACCGCTGATATATTGGATGCGATTGTAAGTAGTTTTACAGGTAAGTATAAACCTTTACCGAGACTGGTACGTTATCGACCTGAGGTTGAAGAGGAAATTGAACATCTGCAAAAAATATTATACAACAGTGGCGGAAACTCCTTAATGCCTATAGAAGCTGCGGCATCAGGTGGAAATATTGGTCACAGCTATCCTTTACGTTGGAGTATAGTAAAGCTGTTGGAAAACGACCATGAATTGATGAAGAAAACCAAGGCTCATCCCCAAAGTCAGGTTTTATTGGAGCAACTAGAGCAGAGTCGGAAACGAATCAGAAGCAAGTTGGGTGATGATTTGGACATGGCTCTGGTAGAAGACCGCTACGCCTTTATTCGTGGGGTTTGTCGGGAAGCTTGCCAGTCTCATTCAATGGATAGGGTAAGCATTACCGAGAAAATTGATAATGTTTTGCTTAATCGGGTTTTGGGTATACCGCTATTTTTAGGCATGATGTGGTTATTATTCCAGCTTACTTTTACTCTGGGAGAACCCCTGATGGACTTGATTGAAGTTGGATTTGCAAATTTAGGAATCTGGGTCAATGGCCAAATGACTGAAGGGCTATTACGTTCTTTATTGGTAGATGGAATTATTGGCGGTGTAGGTGGAGTAATAGTTTTCTTACCAGTTATTTTGTTGCTATTTTTAGGTATTGCTTTTCTGGAAGGCACAGGTTATATGGCGCGGGCAGCCTTTGTTATGGATGAGATTATGCATAAAGCAGGTTTGCATGGCAAGTCCTTTGTACCTATGTTAATTGGCTTTGGTTGTACGGTACCAGCCTTGATGGCCAGCCGTACCCTGGAAAATCCACGGGACCGTCTGGTTACTATGCTGGTTACGCCTTTAATGAGTTGTGGGGCTCGTTTACCAGTTTATACTTTACTTATTGGTGCTTTCTTTGCTCCACAGGTAGCTGGCAATATTCTTTTTTCCCTATATCTTATCGGTATTATTCTGGCTATTGTTATGGCTCGGGTATTTCGTACCTGGCTCTTGCCTGGTGAAGCTGAACCCTTTGTTATGGAACTACCTATTTATCGTCTGCCCACTTTGAAGAGTGTATTGATTCATATGTGGGAAAGAGCCTGGCTTTATCTGCGGAAAGCCGGTACTATCATTTTGGCGTTATCTATTGTTATGTGGGCGTTGTTTACCTTTCCTATGGTGGATGAGAACGGCAACGAATTTGAAAGTACAATTGTACAGGTAGAAAATAGCTATGCTGGTCGCATGGGTAAGGTTATAGAACCTGTACTTAGCCCCCTGGGCTTTGATTGGAAAACTGGTGTAGCTCTGGTGGCTGGTCTGGGGGCCAAGGAAATAGTTGTAAGTACCATGGGCACTCTGTATAGTATTGAAGATGATGAGGCATTGGCGGCAGAGGAAGAACCAGTAGTGAAAAGTTTTGCCCAGCGGGCTCGGGAACAGTCAGGATATACACCGCTGGTAGCTTATGTGTTAATGTTATTTACCCTGATTTACATTCCCTGTTTACCTGTTATTGCTGTGATGAGACGAGAAACTAATACCTGGAAATGGCCTCTTTTTACCATGGGCTACACTATAACTCTGGCCTGGGTAGTATGTTTTGTAGTCTACCAGGGTGGCATGTTATTAGGTATAGGGGTTTAATTAATGCCCACCGATGAAACCTGGTAGCTAATATAGGGCTGGAGCTTATGCCGGGGTCAAGGGCAAGATTATCTCTTTAACTACATCTTCAACTTTTTCCAGGGAAAGAATCGTCGCTATTACGGTATCAATAATCGAATCCTCGAAACTATGGAGCGAATAGGAACAACAGCATTTAAATTTTTCAATCAGTTCCGTATCGGTAAAGGGATCTTCAGGATGACCTTTTACGGAAAAATATTCCCCGCTATGAATTTCACCGTTTTTTAGTTCGGTTGTTACCTTTGCTGCATAAGGTGGTAAGTTGGAGTTTTTTATGACCGTTATTTTTCTCATTAAATCCCGAATCATCGGCAAAAAGATGTTTTCTGAAGTGTAGGCGTCTAAAAAGAAGTTCCCCAGGTAAGCTGCTGCAGCCACCGTATACGGCAAGCTAAACTGGCATTCTGAAACTGATTGTGGATACCATTTTACTTCATACGGCTGACCAACGATAACCCAGTTGATTAAGGATTCTTCCAGTTTTATCTCTTTTATATCTTGATATACGAAAGTATGTCTTTTCATTTGGTCAAGAATCCCCTGGATAGATGTATGGGTACAATTACATGCCGGATAGGGCTTGAACATTACTTTGGTCATCTCCCACTCTTTGCCCAAATTGCTTGTAATTTCCGAAACATCAATTTCATTTCCAGGCCGTGAAAATAGTGAATAAAAGCCTCCGTCTCCGGTTAAAACCCGAGTGGTATGGGTTTGCAGACCTTTTTTAGCTAAAAGGCAGATATTAATCGCATCCTGGGCAATAAAACCATGATGGAGGCTAATCATAATATTGGCAGGGCTGTACATTGACATATCATATGGTTGTGTCATACATTTGGCCATACCAAAAGCAGAGAGCATTTCTTTTTTATTCAGACCTAACAATTTGCCCACAGCAGCAACCGGTCCAAAAATATAATGCCCGCCCTGACTCCCGGCACTTTGTTCATAACTTACACATTTATAGGCTTTCCCTATACGTATTAATACCTCCTGACCAACAATAAAAGAAATCAGCAGTTCTTCACCTGATACCCGCTTTTTCAATCCGGTCGCAGCCAGTAAAGCAGGCAAAGTGTATTCAGCACTATGTCCTGCTTCGGTGTGAGCATCCCCCAGATCCGTTACTCTCGCCATTGGTCCCAAAACAAAGGCACACATCGAAGCCGGGATCTTACCTCCATAAACAGGAATATAGCTTTCTGCTTTTCCCTGCTGTTCTTTCACAAAATCCACTATGGGAAAAATACTTTCCATGGAAGAGCCGCCAATAATGGCTCCCATCGTGTCCAGAATATGCCTGTCGGCAAAAGCAATGAGCTGGGCAGCTAAATCTTCATATTTTGTTTCTACTATAAACTCGCATAATGCGTCCATTAGATAAGCATCATTATTCTGAAATTGTTGCATTTATATTAACCATTTCCTTTCGCCAATGTTTCCCCAAACCGCTTTTTTTCATCATATAAAGAAAAACCTTGCTTCCGGTAAAATGTTTGGCAGGGAAAAGCTGCCTAATTGTCGAACCTGAATAAGGACTTGATTTACGACACGGGAGAAGTAGCCTGATGAAAAAAATGAAAATGCCGGTTTTCAAGTTTTCCTATCGCATAGACCCTGACGAACGGCAAATAATTTACACCAACATTTGTGATATCTCCACCCCATCGCGTAGTTTTTATTTTATGGTATGTATATCTACAATTATTGCCACTTACGGTTTACTGGCCAATAGTACTGCTGTGGTAATAGGAGCCATGCTGGTAGCACCGCTGATGGGACCTATATTCGGTATAGCTCTGGGATTATCCAATGGTGATAAAAAGCTACTGCGGAATTCCGTCCGTTCGGAATTACTGGGCATGTTGCTGGCTGTAGCCCTGGCTGCCGTAATCGGCCTGGTTCCGCTACGCCCGGATTTTGCAACAGAGATTGTGGCCCGTACCCAGCCCACTATCTATGATATAATTATTGCGCTGGCCTCTGGTTTAGCCGGTGCTTATACTATGGTTAACCGCAAACTCAGCCCGGCCCTGCCCGGCGTAGCTATTTCAACGGCCCTGGTACCCCCTTTGGCTACTGTAGGTCTCTGCCTGGCGGCGCATAATTATGAGTGGGCGCTAGGTGCATTTTTACTTTTTTTAGTTAATCTGCTGGCAATTGAATTTGCCGCTGCTGCCGTATTCTTTATTTCCGGTCTGGTAAGGCTTAATCGGGAAAATGGCCTGGTCGTATTTTTCCGCAGATTCGGATTAAGCCTGGTGATACTGCTGGTAATGGGCGTTTTTATGACCCAAACCCTGATCAATATAGTAGCTGACCGAGCCCTGGCTGAGCAGTTGCGGGAGTCTCTGTCGGAGCAGATAAAAACCACGGTTGGTGCCCGTCTTTCCGAGTTGCGCTATGAAAGGAAAGACGGTGTGCTTAATGTTATGGCCGTAGCCTTGACTCCACAACAGTTTGAGGCCCAGCGGGTAGCGGTTATAGAAGAAGCCCTGCAAAAGGAAGTTGACCCCAACCTGCATCTGGTTATCCGCTCCTTGATTTCCAGGGATGCCGACCGCAATGGACAAGTATTTATAGCTGAAGAAGAGAAGATCCGTCAGACTCGTATAGCAGAGGAAACCCTGTGGTTAGGAGAAGTTTCCAAAACTCTTAATGAGGAAGTCGCCGCTATGCCCGGTACCCGGATAGTGGATATTCAAAATATGGTAGAGAAAGATGGACAAAGGAAAATTACTGCAGTAATACATACCCCGACTCCTATAGACCCGGTTCAGGTGGGCGAATTAGAAGATACCTTAAATGCTTCCCTGCAGCACCCGGTGCACCTGGTAGTACGTTCCGTATTAACCCGGGACGCCGATGCCAGTCAGTATATCTATGAAGATGACCTCTGGCAAAAACCTTTAAGTGGCCCGGAATTAGAATTTCACAATCAACTGGAAACCCTGATTACAGATCAGCTCTATAAACAGGAACCGGCCGCTAAACTGTTGGAAATGTATTATGGAGAAAAAAATGATGCTCTGTTGGTCTTACTGCAAATACGCTCGCCCTATACCTTGCGGCCAGGTGATATAAAAACCCTGGAAAATGTGCTGAAAAAAGAACTAAATGATCGTATCGAGGTCATAGTCCGTTGCACCGTTGGAGCTGATGTCTGCTCCCGCTATTATCTCCAAGGCTATGACGAAAACCTGGCCAAAGCCCTGCAATAAGTGTTATTCGGGTGCCAGGTTGCGGTTTTCACCCCATAGCGTTCCTGTTTAAAAATCGTACTACCCTTCTACCAGTGGATAGGAGCCGTCTTCCTGGTGAACCTCTCTGCCGGTTACAGGCGGATTAAATACACAGACCATGTGCATATCCGATTTTGCCCGTAGCTTATGCTTTTCATGTCCATTAAGGGCATAAAGCGTACCCTTTTTAATCGGATAAATATCATTACTATCAATAACTTCTATTTCACCACTACCCTGAATGCAGTATACCGCCTCCACATGATTTTTGTACCAGATATAAGTCTCAGTACCGGCTTTAATAACGGTATGGTGCATAGAAAAACCCATACCGTCCTTTTTCAGGAGGAGCCGGAAACTTCTCCAGGTATCAGTATCAATATCACTTTCACTGCCGATAATATCCTCCAACTGTTTTACAATCATTATTATTGTGTCTCCTCTCTTATAACTTTTGGCTTTAACAAATTCAATTATCCTGAGGCCCGCAGGCGTTTCTGTTTAGAAGCGTTTTTCCTTTTGGAATTAATAAATGACTGCACCTTTATATCTTCAACACTTTTTTTCAATATGTTTAAACCTTCCTGCAGGCCGGTCTCATCTATAGTCAAAGGCGGCATAATCTTAATTACTTCATCTTTGGCACCTGATGTTTCCATAATCAAACCTCGGGTAAAGGCGGCAGAGCAGACTTTTTCAGCCAAACCGTCAACTCCGCAGGCAATGCCTTGCATGAAACCTTTGCCCCGGACTTCACCCTTAATTTCCGGATGTTCTTTTACCATATCGGCCAGGAAATTACGTATATCCTTTTCTTTGTTTCCTACTTGCTCAGACAAAGTATCTTCTTTCCAATAATTAAGTGCCTCGGTGGCAGCTATAAAGGCCAGGTTATGCCCCCGGAAGGTACCATTATGTTCGCCTGCCGACCAAATATCCAATTCCGGTTTAATCAGAGTAATAGCCATGGGAAGACCATAACCGCTAATTGATTTAGACAGGCAGATAATATCCGGGCTGATACCTGCCGGTTCAAAGCTAAAAAATGTTCCGGTACGGCCGCAGCCAGCCTGGATATCGTCAACAATCAGGAGAATATCCTTTTCTCGGCAGAGAGCTTCTATATGTTTTAGCCATTCCAAACGAGCTACGTTCAAACCACCTTCCCCCTGCAATGTTTCCAGAATAATAGCTGCCGGCAGGGAAACACCGCTGGAACTATCGTCAAGATACTTGCGGATGTAATCAATGGTGTCCACATTTTCGCCTAAATATCCATCATAGGGCATGAAAACTGCATTACCCAGGGGAATACCTGCCCCCTGACGTTTGCTGGCGTTGCCAGTTATGGACAGAGAACCCATAGTCATGCCATGAAAAGCATTGGTGAAGCACATAATACTGTCTCTACCAGTAACCTTGCGGGCTAATTTCAATGAGCTTTCCACTGCATTCGTACCGGTAGGACCGGTAAACATTATCTTGTATTTCATTTTTCGCGGGTTCAGGATAACCTGGTTAAATTGCTTTAGAAACTCCTTCTTAGCCTCTGTAGCCATGTCAAGGCTATGAACTATACCATCCTGGGCCAGATATTCAATAAGTTTTTTCTTTATTTGTGGGGGATTATGGCCGTAATTAAGGGCTCCCGCTCCAGAGAAAAAATCTATATATTCTTTATCGTTATCATCCCGGAGTCTATAACCTTTAGCCTCGGTAAAAACTGTCGGAAAACTGCGGCAGTAACTTCGTACTTCAGATTCCAACTCATCAAAAATTTTCAAATTATTCACGAAAAACATTCTCCTTTCGTGGCTGGTGTTTATATCAAGGGGCCTATACGCAGCATAATTTCTTCTTCGTGTTGTCCTCCTGGGAACAATCGGGAGGGAAAGCATTCCTCTTCTACGCAGGATGTCTTAAGTTCATGAGCTAGCTGGTAGTACAGATTATAGGCGGCTTGATTGGAAGGGTTAACCGTTATCTCCAGGTAACGGCTGCTGCTACAAACTTCTCTTGCTAACAGGTGCTTTAACATATTCATGCCCAGTCGGCGGCGCCGAAATGCTTCATCTACTGCTACCTGCCAGACAAAAATTACTTCTGTTTGTTTTGGGGGATGAAAAGCCGAAACAAAACCTACTATTTTGCCATTTACTTCGGCAACCACACAGGTATCACAAAAATATTTACTTAGCAACAGATAGCTATAGGCTGAATTTAGATCCAGTACCCGGGTAGACTTAACCAGTTCCCAGATATCCTTTCCATCCTCTTCAGATGGAGATCTCAAATCAATTGCAGGCAATAATTTTTTGTTGGCTTTTATAACTGATCACTCCTGATGTTATTCTCTAATTTAGAATTCAAAAAAATCCGGTCTTTCTTCTAGTCCATCATCACTCCTTTGTTAAAGATATCCCTTAGGAAGGAATATGGTCTTTTGAAAGACCCGGGTCTAGTTTTTACTATTATTTAAAGTAGGCTAAAAAAAACAAATGACCAAAGGAAGAAGCCTTTGGCCATCAAAAAACAATATATGACCCTGGTCTCCCTTACACGCTTACGAGGTTAGCTGACGGGTTCGGGCCAGGGATAGCCCTACTGGAAAATCCAGATTCACCCCTTTAGGTAGATTGGGTCCCCCGCTCTCTGGTAAATCCAGAGACTCAGCGATATGACAAGAGCTGTATTAAATTATCCCTTAACAACTGTACTTAACAGTTTATAATATAATACCCCGTTAATTCAAACTTGATATACAATAGTGAGCAGTCATATATAGGGCTCTCCGGGTTAGACTAAAACCCTCCTACCTTTTTCAGGAAATTATGTCGATATGCTGGCACATCATCCCTAATATTTTTTTATTGTTATAAATTAGACCATGGGGAATGGTGTAATCCCCCTGCAGTATTGAGACTATTTTACTCTGAACAAATAATTTCTAGCATAATATACTTTCGGGTATGTATAGCTTTACTGTCAGTCATAATCTTTATATTCAAAACTACTTAGCAAAGCATTATCTACTCAGGTATGATTAAGAGAAAGGAATTAAAATAGCAATCCGGGGAGGCAGGGAAGTAAAAAAATGATTCCTGCGCAAATAGACCATAACAACATGGAGATGATGGTATAATTGGAATTCATTGATATAGTTGCAATCAGCGAATATATAAAAGGCTTTGGCCCATTTGCTCTGCTGATACTTTTTGCACTAATTGTTCTTCAATGCCACATTCCGGTTGTTCCTTTTGCAGTAGCATCTGCTGTCTGTGGCTTCATTTTTGGGTTTAAGTGGGGCATTGCTATTTCCTGGATTAGTGTTGTTATTGGCTCTACAATTGCCTTTTATCTTTACCGCTATTTGAATTTCGGTAATCTTACTCAGAAAATTCTGGGGAAGCGTAAACGCATGCCGGAGGAACTTATTTTTGGGTTCATAGTTGTTGCTCATAATATACCAGTGATACCGATAGCTGTTCCCAATATAATTGCGGCCTTAAGCAAAATATCTACTCCTAACTTTGTAACGGCTACAGCCCTGGGACTTCTTATACCATCAATCGGTTTTGCGGCCTTCGGTTCAGGAATTGAATCGTTTTTGGTTAGTCCCAGCTATATAACGTTGCTACCGATAGTAGTTATCTTATTGATTTTTTATCTGCTTAAAAAGCATTCCCATAAGATTTTGGAACTGATTAGTCACAATATTTTTAAAAAAAGAAATAAGTAGAAAATCGCCGGATTTCAGGAAATCCCCGGGTGAATGGCCAAGGGGGGGGGAGGAGTATTCCCCCCCCCCTGGTAACTCTGGAATATTTTATGGGCCTTTAACCGGCTTAAGGTCTGAATTGTTCTAATATCTCCACGATAACACCGTCTTTAATAGTCAGATGGTAGGGGGCCTCATATTCCGCCATACGTTTGGTGAGACCGGTTACATCCGTTAATAATGGATTCGCCAAATCGTACCAATTGGCTATGTATACTTTCACATTGTTTGCAACTTTTAAGCTTTTTTCCTCCTCGGATTCATTGTAAATATAAAAACCATTGGGGAAATCCTGGTCAGCATCTAACCCTAACTCCTGCACTCTTTTAGCATCCTCCTGTAATACCCATTCTATTTCATCAAAAGTTAACACATCGGTTTTTTGGTCGTAATTCTTTATAAAACAGAGTAGTTGATAAGTATCATCTATGCTTTTTGTCCCATCAGGCGAAATATGGATACTATATAAAAATTCCTGATTATTTGCATCTATTAAACCAAAGACCAACAGGCAGTTATCCAGGTTTTCAGATTGCAACGGGTAGGTATAGGTTTTCCCATTTTTCCAACTGTAATTTTGACTTTCTTCATCAAAAGCATGAAAGCTCATCCCATTTCCGCTATTTTTATCACCCATGAACATGCGTCCGCTGACGTGGAGATAAAATTTATAGCCTTCCGGTATTGTTTCAGGTATGGTGAAGCTTAATAAATCTTGGGCGGGGTCATAATTTACCGATTCATAAAAACTATCCTTGATTTGTTCCGGATAATCAGAAGAATTAAGTTCGGTTTTACCGGTACATCCGCCCAGCGCCACCGCCCCACCGATTACTGCAATCAGTAATACTATCGACATTAGCATAATAGTTTTGGATTTTTTCTTATACTTCATAATTGCCACCAGCCTTTCTTCAAGGGTTTGCTTTTTTTCACACATAGTAGCCTGCAATGTGTCCACCGGGTATTTATTCTCTGCTACTACCGCTATTAATGTATCACCATAATCTTGTTTTAAATTCCATTAAATATAAGAAAAGGCCTCTACAAGAGAGGCTTTTTAACTATGTAATCGTTCAATTTCGTTGATTAAAAACTTTAGATCGTCTTCACTTAAACAACCTATATAATCTTTTTTATTTATTTTATTTAAGTCTTCTTCTGATAATTGTATTAATTTATAACTTTTTGCCCACGATGGTTCTTTAAAACCAATTCTTCTCCAATTTAATATTGGTATTTTGAATTGATCATAATAAGATGGTGGATTTTTAGGTTTTTGGGAGGTAGTTGAAACCAGGAAAATATTATCGTCTCTTTTATCAATAATTATTACTGGTCTTATTTTTGATCCGTCAAAAACATCTTCGTATTCTACTTCGAGATAAAATGCATCTCCAACTTCAGGCATTCTGTGAATGATTATTCCTCATCTAATATGTACCGATGGTCTTTGTCTTTTTTATCTATTAATACTTTCCCGTTTTTTATTTTTGGTTTAACTGATATTTCATTTAACTTTTTAGATGATAATGCCAAACCTCTACATAACTCTTCTTTTTTCGCAACTGCTGGCATATCTTCTTCCTCCCTTTGAATTTTCTCTATCTCTTTCTTCTTATCCATATAATACCACCTTCAAAATTTTGTTTCAACACTATATTCAAAGTGTTGCCAATTTAGAAGGCGATTATGACTAGTCTAATGAGAAATTCCTCCCATCCATTTACTATAATTAGATAGATATGGCTTCACGACCGCCGCCATTAATAAACGCAAGTTGAGTACTGTCAGGCGACCAGGCCAAACCACCTGTGTGAATACTATGGCATTGAAGCGGTGTTTGTATTTTATCCCGTATTTTCCTGTATCTATATTATAGCTGTGGTAATATATTTGGTACTAAGAAAACATAGGAGCGCGTTTTTAAACACACCCGGCGGTTAACATACTTAGGGTTTTTTGCTTTCTCATAATTTGTCCAAGTAATATATGAATAATAAAATCCAAAGCTCGAACAATCGTTACAGGAAAATGGTTATTATGCTTTTTTGCGGAATAGTAAATTAAGTAGTTTATAGATATGGGGGGACTAATATTGTAGAGTGATAGATAAAGAAGATATTGTACGGGAGGGGATAGGATGAATTTGAAATATGGTTTGGAAGATTTTATTTATCTTTTATCCCCGGGGTAGTTATAGGTTGTGTCTTACTTTTTATCATGTGTACCCAGGTAGCAGCAGGGCTAACCACAGCTTTTGCCGCTATGGAAGAGCCTTATTTCGATTATGCCCTCTTAATAGGTTTGCCGATACTTATAGGAGTTATGGTTGCGTTCTTACCCGCAGAAGTCACAGCTTCTTTTCCGTCTCATCTGCGCCCCATACTTGCTAATGGATTTGTTATAGGGGTCCTGGTATCGCTACTATTGGAAAATGTAATATATCGACTTGGGAGGTAATAATGAATACGGCAGAACAGCGCGAAAAATTCATAGATATTATGGCCCGGTTTACGGTATATACCGGCAAATATCTTCCTGATGATGTTTATGCCAAATTAAAAGAGCTTCGAGAAAAGGAAGATACCGCCCTGGCTACCATAGTTTACGATGCCATGTTCGAGGATTTAAAATTAGCCCAGGAATTAGAACGCCCACTTTGCCAGGATACCGGCGTGATTCAGTATTTTGTCCAGGTTGGAACCAAGTTTCCACTAATTGACCAGATAGAGGATTGCCTGGTTGAAGCGGTGAAAAAAGCCACGGTTTTGGGACCGTTGCGCCATAATGCGGTTGAAGTTTTTGATGAAAAAAACACCGGCAACAATGTGGGCAAGAGAATCCCCTGGATTGCTTGGGAGGTCGTACCGGATAGCGGTGAAGCCACTATCTATGTATATATGGCTGGAGGTGGTTGCAGCCTTCCCGGAATTGCCAAAGTCTTGATGCCTTTGGAAGGATATGAAGGTGTGGTAAAATTGGTATTTGACCAGGTAACCTCATACGGAGTTAATGCCTGCCCACCTCTCCTGGTTGGTATAGGTATCGCCGGTTCAGTTGAAGTGGCCGCAAAATTATCTAAAAAAGCCTTGCTGCGACCTATAGGCTCTCGAAACAGCAATCTCCGCGGGGCTGAGCTGGAAGCCCGAATCGAAGAGGGTCTTAATGCGCTCAAAATTGGACCGGGTGGCCTTACCGGAGAAAGCTCCGTTATGGGGGTGCATATTGAGGAGGCTGCCCGTCATCCGGCTACCATTGCGGTAGGTTTATCTACGGGCTGCTGGGCACACCGAAGAGCAGTAATCAAATTCAATGCTGATATGGAGTATGAAATTATTTCCCATAAAGGAGCAGTCCTATGAAGACCAGAATATTAACTACACCGATTCAGGATGAAGAGCTGGAGTTCCTGACCATCGGCGACATTATTTATTTGACCGGTTATCTGGTAACCAGCCGGGATGATGTGCATCAACGGCTAGTCAAACAGCATAAAGAACTGCCGGTTGACCTTACCGGCAAGGCTGTTTTTCACGCCGGGCCGATAATGCAAGAAATAGAAGGACAGCCGGGGAAATATCAGGTAATCTCCATCGGGTCCACTACCAGCATGCGTATGGAAAAATACGAAAAAGAGTTTATCCGGCAAACCGGGTTGAAACTGATTGTCGGCAAAGGCGGCATGGGGGATAATACTGCCGCCGGATGCCGGGAGTATAAAGCAATTCATGCGGTGTTTCCCGGGGGCTGTGCGGTACTGGCGGCCAATTGTGTGGAAGAGGTTGAACAGGTGGAATGGCTGGATTTAGGGATGCCGGAAGCCATGTGGGTAATGCGGGTGAAGGAATTCGGCCCCCTGATTGTTTCCATCGATACCAAGGGGAATAATCTGTTTGAGAATAATAAAAAGGCATTTAATCTTAAAAAGGATGTTGTTGTGGAGGAAATCTACCAGCACGTTGATTATCTGGAGTAGTAAATCGTATTTGTAATGACTTTGTAAAACATTTGTTAGTGATATATTGACAATTGCATATAATATCTTAAAGTATAATTATAGAAAGGGGCTGATAAATATGGCCAAAACAACCAATTTAAATATTCGTGTCGATGAGGAATTAAAACGGGAAGCTGAAGCCATATTTAACGAACTGGGGCTTAATATGTCCACGGCCATGAATATATTTCTGCGCTACTCCGTCCGCTACGGTGGCATTCCTTTTGACCTCCGTATTGAAAAGCCCAATGAAGAAACTAGGGCTGCAATTGATGATGTTAATAACAACCGTAATATGAGCAAAACTTTTGATAGTGTAAGTGCATTAATGGAGGATCTGAATGCTTAAAATCAGGTACTCCAGCCGGTTTAAAAAAGACTTTAAAGCTATTGTCAAACGAGGCTATGATGTAAAGCTTCTCGAAGAAGTTCTTAATCTTCTGGTTCAAGAGAAGGCCCTTCCCCAGAAGTACCTTGATCATCCACTTACCGGTAACTATGCCGGGCATAGGGAATGCCACATTACACCCGACTGGTTACTTATTTATAAGATTGAAAAGGATATCTTGATATTGTCTTTGACACGTACAGGGACCCACAGCGACCTGTTTTAATCTTCAAAAATTAACGGGGACTTATTATAGTCCCCGTTAGCTTGGCATTCCATCAAACACCTAAATTACCACGACTTTATCATTATCTCTTTATGTTCTTTATTTTTTCTTGACCCATTCCTCAAGCTAAATCAATTTACCGATTATAATCGCCGCTTCCGCCCGGGTGGTATTACCCTGGGGTTTGAAGGTTCCATCAGGATAACCGCTAATAAATCCGCCTTTAAATGCTGCAGCTACCCCGGGTTTGGCCCAGGGGGAGATTGCTTTGCTGTCGGTAAAGCTTAACTCGCCGGTTGCAGCTTCCAGTTTGGTGGCAAGGGAGACGATTACCGCAGCCTGCTCTCTGGTAATCAAATCATCGGGACCGAAGGT
>DUMX01000164.1 GCA_012839665.1 Gelria sp. | reverse complement strand
TTTATTATAACTTTTTTATAGGGGCAGACCCATGGGTCTGCCCCTATAACATCATACCCCTCACAAATTATAGCCAGGGAGACTTATTTTCAGGTATTATATATGGTATATGTGCAGGGGGAAGGATTTTTTATGATTTCATTTGTTAGAGGCTTTTTAGTTGAACAATATGATGATTCCATTGTAGTTGATGTTAATGGATTAGGTTATGAAGTTATTATTCCGCCTCGGAATATGGCAAAATTACCTGCCCGGGGCGAAATAGTGCTGCTGTATACTTATTTACAGGTGCTGGAAAACGAATTCAGACTGTATGGCTTCATGGAAAAAGAAGAGTTAAAACTGTTCAAGCAGTTGTTGAGGGTTTCCGGTATGGGGGCCAAAGGGGCTGTGAACATTCTCGACTTCATTGACCCGCATGGCTTTTACCAGGCTATCGTTAGCCAGGATGAGAAATTGCTCATAAAAATCCCCGGGGTAGGTAAAAAAACGGCCAGTCGCCTGATTTTTGAACTCAAAGATAAAATTAGCACTGAACAGCTCACGGTTGTACCTGACCAACATGATAGCAGTGTGGATGATGTTTTGGAAGCCCTGGAAGTGCTTGGTTATGGTCGTAGTGAAATTTATCCCCTGGTTCTGGAGATGCAGTCTCGAGGGGAATTAGACGGAAGTGTAGAAGAAAACTTGAAAAAGATTCTTAAAGCTCGTAACGTACAAATGAAGAAATAGGGATTGGGGATGCATAAGGTGCAAGATGACAGGATAATATCATCGCACTGGCAGGAAGAGGACGGTATTGCTGAGACTTCTATCCGGCCTTTAAGGCTGGCAGATTACATAGGTCAGGAGCGAGTTAAAGAAAACATAAGTATATTTATTGCCGCTGCTCGGGAAAGGGGTGAAAGCCTGGACCATGTGCTTTTAAGCGGGCCTCCGGGCTTGGGTAAGACTACCCTGGCCAGTATTGTAGCCGCTGAATTGGGTAATCCTATTCGCAAAACTTCCGGTCCGGCTATTGAACGTCCGGGTGACCTGGCTGCTATACTAACTAATTTGGAACCCGGGGAAATTCTTTTTATAGACGAAATCCATCGGTTAAACCGTAGTGTGGAAGAAATTATGTACCCGGCTATGGAGGATTATGTCATTGATATAATCATTGGAAAAGGACCGGCGGCTCGTACCTTAAGGTTAGACTTGCCGCCATTTACTTTAATCGGAGCTACTACCAGACCGGGACTATTAAGTTCTCCCCTGCGGGACCGGTTCGGCATAAACTGCCGTCTGAATTTTTATTCAGTTGAAGAATTAACTAACATTATTCTTCGGGCTGCGGGAATACTAGGTTTGACTATAGATGAAGTGGGTGCTCAAGCTATTGGCCAACGTTCAAGGGGAACACCCCGGGTGGCTAATCGGCTGCTGAAAAGGGTACGCGATTATGCTCTGGTCAAAGGTGATGGCACTATTAACCAGGTAATGGCGGAGCAAGCACTGAAGATGCTGGAGATTGATGAGTATGGATTAGATAATATGGACCGCATGATTTTAGATGCGATTATTTATAAATTTGGTGGAGGTCCGGTAGGGCTGGAGACATTAGCAGCTGCAGTATCCGAAGAAAATGATACTTTAACTGATGTTTATGAACCATATTTATTAAAATTGGGCTTTATTCAAAAAACCCCCCGGGGCCGGGTAGCTACCGAACACGCCTACCGTCACCTGGGTTACCCGGTACAGGAAAACATAGAGGCCAGTCTCTTTGAAGATGAAGGGGAATAAATTAAAAATTGATTCCAATGTCCGCTTATTTACTAATATTCTTTAACTGCAGGTTTTAAAGCAAGGTGATTAGAATGCCGAAAGTACTTCTTCATATTTGTTGTGGGCCTTGTGCCAGTTACCTGGTTCCTTACTTGCGGGAGCAGGGTCATGAGGTGATGGGTTATTTTTTTAACCCTAATATTCACCCTTATAGCGAATATAGTAAACGTCAGGAAGCTTTGGAGGAATACGCGCGTCAGACTAACCTGAAGGTAATATATGATGAAAACTATAATCCGATAGAATATTTTCAAAACATTGCTTATCGAGAAAGCCAGCGTTGCCTGTTTTGTTACCGGTTACGTCTGGAACAGGCTGCCCATATTGCTAAAAGGGGGAAATTTGATTATTTTACTACTACCTTATTAGTTAGCAAATACCAGAAACATCAGTTAATCAAGGAAGTTGGGGAAGCAATGGGAGAAAAATATGGGGTGCCCTTTTTATACCAGGACTTTCGAGAAGGATTTCAACAAACGGTTGAGCGCTCCAAAGCCATGGGGCTTTACAGGCAGCAGTATTGCGGTTGCCTTTACAGTGAGATGGAACGTTACGCTCCCCGCGACCTGGTCAAAAAAGTTTTCTCATCTTAGAGAAAAATCTAGATTAGCAGGAGTTTGGTATGAAAATGGAAGCTATGGCGAAATTATTAATAGGTATAGGCTTATTTATCATTTTGGCCGGTATTATGCTATATGCTTTGGCACGTTTGGGGCTATATGGCATAAAAATACCGGGGGATATTTATGTTAAAAAAGGAAACTTCAGCTTCTACTTTCCTATAGTAACTTGCCTGGTAATTAGCCTTCTCCTCACCTTGATTATCAATTTGATAGGCAGGCGTTAAATATATGTTTGAAAATAAGGAAAATAGTATCTATAACCTGCAAAGCTATCAGTTTGACCTGCCACCTCATTTAATAGCACAATACCCGGTTCAACCCCGGGACCAGTCCCGTCTATTAATCTTAGACCGGCAATCCGGGTTGATAAAAGATTATGTGTTTTCAGATGTTATTAATTATCTGGAAAGTGGCGATACCCTGGTACTTAATGATACTAGAGTAATTCCAGCCCGGCTTTATGGCTATAAAGACAGTGGAGCTCGGGTAGAAATACTTTTATTAAATCAGCAGGGTAAACAATGGGAGGCCCTGGTTAGACCGGCAAAACGGTTAAAACCAGGTAATCGGGTAAGGTTCAACCAGAGTGATGTAGAGGTAGAGATAATGGCCGAGCTCAATATGGCTGGAGGCAGATTGATAGAATTTAGGAATTGTGTAGATGAAATGGCTTTTATTGACCAGTTGGGTCAAATGCCCTTACCTCCTTACATTAATCGCCCGGTAGAAAAATCTGATAAGCAAAGTTACCAGACTATTTACGCCCGGGAAAAAGGTTCTGCTGCTGCTCCTACTGCCGGTCTACATTTTAGCCAACAATTACTTCAGCGCATTCAGGATAAAGGAGTCAATCTGTGCTATATTTTACTACATGTAGGATTAGGTACTTTTCGCCCGGTAAGTGTTAGTGATATTCGCCAGCACCAGATGCATTATGAATATTATCGGGTGGATCAAGAAACTGCAGCCTTACTCAACCAGACCCGCCAAAAAGGTAAAAAGATAATTGCAGTTGGTACTACAGTGGTAAGGACTCTGGAAACAGTCTATAATATTAACCATGGTTTTACTGCCGGGGAAGGTAAAACCAACAAGTTTATCTATCCTGGTTATGAAATTAAGGCGGTAGACCGCCTGCTGACTAACTTTCACCTTCCCGGCTCGTCGCTTATTATGTTGGTAGCGGCCTTTGCCGGGTATAATAATATCATGCAGGCCTACCAGCATGCGGTTGAAAATAGCTACCGCTTTTTCAGTTACGGTGATGCAATGCTGGTAGTCTAAGGAATTACGGGAGAAGTTAATGTTTCGTTTTGAACTCTTAAAACAGGATAGTAGTAGTGCTGCTCGTCTGGGGCGGATAACGACTGGACATGGGGTTATTGATACCCCGGTTTTTATGCCGGTGGGAACCCAGGGTACAGTCAAAACCCTGACTCCTGAAGAATTATACGAAATAGGGGTGCAAATAATATTATCCAATGCTTATCACTTATACCTGCGCCCGGGAGAAGAATTAATTGCCCAGGCCGGAGGGCTGCACCGCTTCATGAACTGGAAAGGAAATATATTAACTGATAGTGGTGGTTTTCAGGTTTTCAGCCTGGCCAAACTAAGGCGCACCACTGATGAAGGGGTATATTTTAATTCTCATATAGATGGGTCTGTTCATTTTTTGAGTCCGGAAAAAGTTATGCACATAGAACAGCAGTTGGGTGCCGATATTGTCATGTGCTTTGATGAATGTGCCCCTTATCCCTGTAGTTACGAGGAGGCCCTACAGGCTGTAATCCGGACCTCACTGTGGGCTGAGCGCTGTAAAGAGAGTCATCACCGCAGCGATCAGACCTTATTTGCCATTGTCCAGGGTAATATCTTTCCTGACCTGAGGGAAAAAAGTGCATTAGAGCTCATAAAAATGGATTTTCCAGCCTATGCTATCGGGGGACTCAGTGTAGGTGAACCAAAAGAAGATATGTACAGAATACTGGAGCTTATGCATGACTTGCTACCAGTGGACAAACCTAGATACCTGATGGGGGTGGGTACACCGGAAGACTTGCTGGAAGGAGTTAAAAGGGGGGTGGATATGTTTGATTGCGTACTCCCTACCCGCCTGGCCCGGCATGGGACTGCCTATACTGCGGCAGGGAAAATAACTGTACGTAATGCTTCCTATGCTGATGACTTTTCCCCCATAGATAATTCTTGTGATTGTTATGTATGTCGTAACTATAGCCGAGCTTATTTGCGACACCTTATTAAGGCCGAAGAAATGCTGGCGCATAGACTTCTTAGCTACCATAATGTTTACTTTCTGGTAAAATTGATGGAAAATATAAGAAGTGCAATTAAATTGGGCCAGTTTTCGACCTTTTACCATGATTTCTTAAACACCTACAAGTTTTAACAGGAGGAATCTACCTGTTTAATAGAGAATATTAATTAAGTTTACAAGGAGTGATTGTTTGTATGGAAGCTAATACTCAAAGTTGGTTGTCATTGTTGATTTGGCTAGGGGTATTTATACTAATTTTTTATGTTTTTCTGATAATGCCCCGTAAAAAAGAAGAGAAAAGGCATAAAACTCTACTCGAAGACTTGAAGAAAGGGGATAAAGTAGTATCTATAGGTGGAGTTAATGGAGTCGTCGCAAAAATTAAAGACGATACCGTAATAGTGAAAATTAGCGATAATACCGAAGTAGAGTTTATAAAAAGGGCTATTGCTTATAAGGTTGAGGATGATTAAAGTTCTATGGTAACTTTGGAAACGGTGAAAAAGAATCCGATAGTGCAAACTTTTATTGAGAAGGGCAATGAACATCTGGGGGTAATGGGTTTTACCGATCATGGGCATTTGCATTTATCTCTGGTAAGCCGTCTCAGTAGGGAAATAATGCTCACATTAGGTTATAATGAGCGTGTGGCCGAGTTAGCAGGGATTGCAGGTTATATGCATGACCTGGGTAATGTAATCACTCGTAATGGACATAGTCAGAGTGGAGCCTTAATAGCTCAGGAAATACTTCGCCGTATGGGTATGGATATAAGGGAAGTAGCAATAATATGTGCGGCTATTGGCAACCATGATGAGGGCAGTGGTCATCCGGTTAATCAGGTAGCTGCTGCTCTTATATTGGCTGACAAGTCGCATGTACATAGAAACCGGGTACGTAATTTGGATGTAGCTACTTTCGATATTCATGACCGGGTAAATTACGCTGCGGAGTATTCGATTCTAAATATTGACGATGATAATCGGGTTATCACTATGGAATTAGTTATTGATACCAAGATATGTCCGGTGATGGAATACTTCGAGATTTTCTTAAGCCGAATGCTGATGTGTCGCCGGGCTGCTAATTTCCTGGGGTGTGAATTCGAATTGATTATCAACGGAGCCACGCTTTTATAGATATACTAAAGTAGTTGGAAGGAGGAAACATACGGTGCAGGAGAAAACCCCCAGTATTCTGGTAATCACGGCAATAGTTATTGCTTTGGGATTACTAGCTTATTTTCTGTACCAGCCCATTGTAAACAATCTGAACTTGGGGCTGGATTTAAGTGGCGGATTACGGGTGGTGCTTGAGGCTGAGGAAAAAGAGGGTCAGAAAGTAACCCCCGATACCATTCAAAAGGCAGTAGGTATACTACGTGACCGGGTTGATAAGCTGGGAGTAAAAGAAACTGCTCTCTATCCCCAGGGGCAAAACCGGGTAGTAGTTGAGATAGCTGGAGAGGACGACCCGGAAGCGGCGGTAGATATTCTAAAAAATACTGCCGAATTAGAATTCTGGGATGAAAACAATAATGTCATGGTGACCGGTAAACACCTTAAGGACGCTCAGGCCCGCATGACTCAAACCGGGGAAGGGGCTGAAGTCCTTATTGATTTTGACAAAGAAGGAAGTCGTCTTTTTGCTAAGGCAACTTCGGAAAATGTAGGAAAACCTATAAAAATTGTAATAGATGGGAGTATTATTTCAGCTCCTACAGTTCAGGAACCAATAACTGATGGTACTGCCCGTATAACCGGTAATTTTACGGCCAAAGAGGCGCAGGATTTAGCGGTTTTACTTCGCTCCGGAGCCCTGCCCGTTAGTTTAAAGGTTATAGAGAAAAGGTCTATTGGTCCTGTCTTGGGTGCCGACTCTTTGAGTAAAAGCATAAAGGCAGGTATCATAGGACTGATCGCTATACTTATTTTCATGCTTGGTTATTACCGTCTGCCTGGATTGGTAGCAGATATATCACTGGTTTTATATTCGTTACTAGTTTTGGGGACCATGTCCCTGCTGGGGGCAGTATTGACTCTTCCAGGCATAGCAGGTTTCGCCTTGTCTATTGGTATGGCAGTTGATGCCAATGTTATTATTTATGAGCGCTTAAAAGAAGAACTACGTTACGGGAAAACCTTACACGCGGCCATTGATGCTGGGTTTAAAAGGGCTTTATGGACGATTTTGGACTCCAATATTACCACGCTTATAAGTGCCATGGTTCTGATGTACTTTGGAACTGGACCGGTAAAAGGCTTTGCGGTCACGCTTTCCATAGGTGTTGTCGCCAGTATGCTGGTAGCCCTTACCTTTACCCGTTACTTGCTTATACAGGTGGGACATGTTTCTAAGAATAAGAAATTATACGGAGTATAAGGGGGGAGAATCATGGATATTTTCATTAAAAGAAGAAAAGTTTTCTACATCATATCACTATTGATTATAATCCCTGGATTAGTGTCCCTGGTTATTAATGGTTTAAACCTGGGTATTGATTTCACCGGGGGGTCTATTGTCCAGGTGCAGATGGAATCTTCCGTGCAATCTGCCCAGGTCAGGAGTGCATTACAGGAAATTGGCATGGAACGTGCCGATGTAAGCAAGAGTGGAAATCAGTTTTTAATTCGTACTACCGAATTAGATCAGGAACAAACCCGAGAATTACTGGATACACTGGAAGCCAAATTTAATAACGTGGAATTCCTCAGTGCGGAAAGTGTAGGAGCATCTATTGGCAAAGAGTTGACTAATAAGGCTATCCTGGCGGTAATTATTGCAGCTGTTGCTATGCTCATATACATTAGTATTCGCTTTGAGTGGACCTTCGGAGTTGCGGCGATTGTCTCTGAAATCCATGATGTATTATTTGTATTGGGTCTCTTCTCCCTTTTCCAGTGGGAAATTAATACCTCTTTTATTGCTGCCATCCTGACCGTAGTCGGTTATTCGATAAACGATACTATAGTTATCTTTGACCGTATTAGAGAAAACCTGCGGATGAAGCGTAAGGAAGATTATGCTAGTCTGGTTAATCGAAGTATTATGCAGTCGCTTAACCGTTCTATAAATACAGTATTAACCTCTTTATTTGCTTTAATTGCACTATTAGCCTTTGGTGGCGGAAATATCAGGTATTTTATACTGGCCATGGTTATAGGGTTTGTTATAGGGTGTTATTCTTCCATATTCGTTGCCAGTCCGGTATGGTATGACATTAAAAACCGTGCTTAAAACCTGGTGAATTAAGCAAAGAAATGGGAGGGGCGGGTTATGCAGGTCTATTTATTGGGAGCGTTATTATTTTTTGGCATGCTGGCCGTTTTCATCTTTCAGAACACTGCCCTGGTCACAGTACATTTCATAAAGTGGAGCTCACCAGACGTATCGTTGGCGGTGGTGGTACTGGTTGCAGCCTGTGCCGGGGCTTTGGTCACCTTTCTGATAGATAGCTTTCGCTTCTTTAAAATAGCTAAAAAGACAAGGGACTTAACTAACATAAACCAAAAACTGCAGAGGGAGATTAACAATTTAGAAAGCGAAAAACAGAGTCGGCTTTCTAAAAATAAAAGGACAGATAAGAAAATCGAGTCTGCTCCACAGGTAAAACCAGAGGAGCAAAAATCGGTTTGAATTAAGAATTGAGAATTTAAAATTAAGAATTAACGGATTCCGGGCCCAAACGGCCCGGATTTCATATAAAAACCTTGTATTATGTATATTCGGCCGGGCATGATTGACCATGAGTTTGAGGAAATGGTAAAATAAGCACGATTTATACAGAATTGGGGGAGTGGGTTAATTGTACTTAACTGGTACTATGAGGATTAATAGTCAAGGACACCTGGAAATAGGAAATATAGATACAGTTGATTTAGTAAGAGATCATGGTACTCCACTATGGGTTATTGATGAACAGGGCTTTCGCGAGAATTGCCGTAATGTTAAGCAGGCATTTACCCGGTGGGGTGAATCCATGGTTTTATATGCCAGTAAAACCCTCTGCACTTTGGCTATATGCAAAATAGTAGCCCAGGAGGGATTGGGCCTGGATATTGTGTCCGGTGGTGAGCTTTATACGGCTATCAAGGCTGGTTTCCCCGTAGAAAAGATTTATTTTCATGGCAACAACAAGAGTCAAGGAGAAATAACTACGGCTGTAGAGGCGGGAATAGGCCGTATCGTGGTAGATAATTTCTATGAGCTTAACTTACTGGATAAGATATGCAAAAAATTAGGTAAAAAGCAGGATATCCTATTAAGGATTACTCCCGGAGTGGAAGCTCATACTCATGAATATATTAAAACTGGGCAGATTGACTCCAAGTTTGGTTTCACTTTACCTGACGGGCAGGCTATGGAGGGGGTTAAGGAGGCTATAAGCCGGGACCATGTGAAGCTGGTTGGTTTACACTGCCATATAGGTTCACAGATATTTGCCATGCAGTCGTTTCAGCATGCTACCTCAATTATGATGGATTTTATAGCTGAAGTTAAAAAAGTAACTGGTTATGAACTAGTAGAATTGGATATGGGCGGGGGGGTCGGTATATATTATTACACTGGTGATGAACCCCCTGATATCGAAGAGTGGGCCGAAGCAGTAATGCTAACCGTGGAGACTAAAGCCAGGGAATTAGGCTTGACTACCCCCCGGGTGATAGTAGAGCCGGGGCGCTCCATTGCTGGTCCGGCTGGAGTTACCTTGTATACGGCAGGCTCTGTTAAAGAAGTGAAGGATATAAGAAAATATCTGGCAGTAGATGGGGGTATGGGAGATAATCCCCGACCAGCGCTATACGGCTCCAAATATACTGCTATCGTTGCCAACCGGGCAAATGAAGCTGCAGAAGAAAAGGTTTCTATAGCAGGTAAATGCTGCGAATCGGGTGATATGCTAATTTGGGATTGCGAGTTACCGGCGGTAGCTCCCGGGGATATTATAGCGGTTTTTGCCACCGGTGCTTATAACTACACCATGTCCAGCAATTATAATCGTCTACCCCGTCCTGCTATGGTACTGGTTAATAACGGCTCTGCCGATCTTATCCTGAAGCGAGAGAGCTATGAAGATTTAATCCGCAACGACCTCATCCCCACCCGGTTGGAGGTGCCAGGCACTTAAGTTGTTAAGTTATTGGGAGGGTATTCACGGATTCCGGACTTTAGTCCTCTAGCCCTTCCCCCTACAACAACAATTAAGCCCCCAACCCCTTAACCCGTCATGAGTGCAGAACACATACCCTACGGGCACACAGCAACCACCTATGAAAATAGTAGTGGGGTTGCGTGCCGGGCCACATCAATTCAAAATTCATAATTCTTAATTCTAAATTAACCACGCTAATTTGGGTTACTCCATAACTTGGCCATACCTATACCGTCTGCTACCAGCACTATATTTACGCATTAACCCCTATGTACCATAGCAGTAACTGTTGTGATATAATTCATTTAACTTACTGGGGGGAAAAAGATTTGGAAATAATTACTTCACACAACGCACTTGACTTTGACGGGCTGGCTGCAATGGTGGCGGCAGGAAAGCTCTACCCGTCAGCAGTTAAGGTCTTTTCGGGAACCCTTTCTAAAAACGTAAAAAAGTTCATGGCCCTATATAAGGACCTTCTAATGATTAAAACACCTAAAGAGGTTAATTTTGAGCAATTAAAACGAATAATTCTAGTTGATACTGCTAATATCAATCGATTAGGGCATTTACAGAAGATTGCCGCCCGGGAGGATCTAGAGTTTTTTATATATGATCACCATCCGGTGGCACCGGATGACTTAACTGGTACTATTAAAGAAATTCATACGGTGGGGGCGGCTACCACCATTTTAGTTGGGGAAATTATAGCACGAAACATTAGTATCAGTGCCTTTGAAGCTACTATCTTAATGCTGGGAATATACGAAGATACGGGTAGTTTGCTTTTTACTTCAACTACTCCTCAAGATTTAGAGGCGGCAGCATACTTACTGAGCAGAGGTGCTAATCTATCAGTGGTAGCTAATTTCATGGAGCAACCGTTTTCCGGCGAACAAAGACAACTCCTGCAGGTTTTGCTTAACAATGCCCAGCACTACCGGATTAATAATTTGGATGTAGTAATAGCAGTATGTGAGAGCGAAAAGTTCATACCAGGTTTAGATGCAGTTACTTATCGCTTATTTGAAGTGGAAAACAGTGACGTTATCTTTGTGCTTGCACAAATGGAAGGTAAGGTAAACGTAGTGGCGCGCAGCCGTACCTCTAATGTAAGGGTTAATGATATTCTGCAGGTGCTGGGAGGCCGGGGACATGAAAAAGCAGCTTCAGCTATAATTAGAAACCAATCTCCCCGGGAAGTGGCAAATGTTATTGTACAGCAGCTGAATGATATTCACCCAGGGCTTATGGCTCGTGATATTATGTCCACACCAGTTAAAACTGTATCTACTGACTTTACCATGGAAGAGGCGGGCAGAATAATGTTGCGCTATGGCCACACTGGCATGCCGGTAGTCCAAGGAAATACTATGGTGGGGGTAATATCCCGCCGTGATGTTGATAAAGCTAATATGCATGATTTGGGTCATGCTCCGGTAAAGGGTTTTATGACCACTGACATCTTATCTATTTCCCCTGATACTCCCGTAGGTGAGCTGCAAAAAATTATGGTAGATAACGATATTGGGCGCCTGCCGGTGGTAAATAATAATCAGTTGGTAGGAATTGTGTCCCGTACTGATGTATTAAGGACTTTACATGGAGATGATTACCCGGAAGACCACGAAGTGCTATATTCATTCGGGGAGGAAGAACTTAACTGTCTGGGTATGATGGAGGAAAGGTTACCTTCAAGGTTTTTAGCTATTCTTCGTTTGGCCGGGCAGATTGCTGAAGGTTTGGGAAGTACCGTCTATTGCGTAGGCGGGTTTGTACGTGACTTTTTTCTGCAGGTACCTAACTTTGACCTTGATTTGGTAGTGGAGGGTAATGGTGAGGAACTGGCCGCTCACCTGGCTCAACAATTGGGGGGTAAGTGCAGGATTCACGAACGTTTCCGAACTGCAATGGTTATTCTTCCTGATGGTACTAAGATAGATATTGCTACTGCTCGTACGGAATACTATGAATTCCCTGCTGCTTTACCTCGGGTACGAAAATCATCCATACGTGAAGACCTTTATCGTCGCGATTTTACTATAAACACCTTGGCCATATATTTAAATCCCGACCGTTTTGGTGACCTGATTGACTATTTCGGTGGGCGCCGGGATTTGGAGAAAGGTGTCATTCGCATTCTCTATAACCTTAGTTTTGTAGAGGACCCTACCCGTATATTAAGAGCAATTCGTTTTGAACAGCGTTATAATTTTACTATAGAACCGGATACCCTCCGTTTTGCTATAGGTGCTATAGAACGTCGTATGTTAGGGAAACTTTCTTACAAACGTATTTTGCATGAGTTAATCTTGATACTGAGCGAAAAGGACCCCAGCGGTTCTTTGGACCGGATGAGGGAAATCGGAGTGTGGAAATATATATTGCCAGAAGTTAAGCTGGAGCACCTTAACCGAGTTACTCTAAGACGCATATCTATCATGGTAACCTGGCTGGAGGAAAGATACTATCCAGTTAATGTTCAATCCTGGTTGGTTTATATTGTAGTTTTGTTGGCCCGCTTAAGTGAGGATGAGGTAGAAAGTGTTTTAGAGCGTTATCCTTTTGATAATTATGCTATTCAAGCTATTAAAGAGTCCCGGCGGGTACCGCTTATAGCCGAGCACTTGACCGAGAAGAATAACCTGGTAGCTCATGAAATTGACCACCTGATAGGAGAGTGGAGCAAAGAAAACCTTGTTTATCTGCTTCTCCTGGTAAGAGAGGAAAAGGCCTGGGATAACCTGGTTTACTACCTTGACCTCAAAGAAAGGGTCAGGGTTGAGATAAATGGTAATGATTTAAAGGAACTGGGCATTAAAGAGGGACCTATATATCGCCAGATCTTTGATGAACTTTACCGCCTGAAACTGGATGAAGTTATATATAACTCGGAGGACGAAATCCAGCAGGTGAAAAAATGGATGGAGGAAGGTAGATTTGCTGACGGAAAGGTTAATTAATGCAGTAATATTGTTGCCGGCAATACTAATTGGTCTAACTTTTCATGAATATGCCCATGGTCGGGTGGCCTACCATCTGGGAGATGACACTGCTTATCTTCAAGGCAGGTTAACCCTTAACCCCCTGCCCCATATAGATTGGGTAGGATTCTTAATGCTTTTGTTTTTTCATTTTGGCTGGGCCAAACCAGTAATGGTAAATCCCTTGAATTTCAAAAACACTGGAATAAAACGTGGAATGATGCTGGTTTCCCTGGCAGGCCCGGTTATGAACTTGCTGCTGGCTTTTTCCGCTATGGTAATTCTAAAAATATGGGGACTTCCTCTGGATATCAACTCCTTTTTTTATATAATTGGCAACTCTAGTTCGGCTTTTGCCGAGATAAACCTGGCCACCGGCATAGCACTTATTCTTTATACCCTGGTTTTTATAAACTTGATTCTGGCAGTTTTTAACCTTATTCCAGTACCGCCCTTGGATGGTTCTAAAATACTGGCTGGTCTACTTCCCGATTCCGGGGCAGAGGTGATATATTCACTGGAAGCCTATGGGCCGATAATCTTATTGTTATTAATTATTACCGGTGTCTTTTCCCGAATTTTGTTCCCAGTGGTAATACTAATATATTCATTATTTGCTGGGATACTTATTTAGTAGAGTTTTTTTGATACTGAAGGACGCTACCGTGTGCCCGTAGGGTATGTGTGCTCTCAAGGTGTGTGTCAGACATGACAAGTTAGCCTGGAGGTAGCTTTATGACCTATATGGTGGATCTGGATACTTTCCATGGACCTTTAGATTTACTACTCTATTTGGTAGAAAAAAACCAGGTAGATATTTATGATATTCCGATTGCGGTTATCAGCGAACAGTATATCGCACATCTTCAGGATAGCGGCAATTTGGACCTGGACCGTATGAGTGATTTTTTAATAATGGCTTCCTACCTGCTTAATCTTAAATCCCGGCTAATGCTACCAGAGGGCATTATAGAGGAGAGTGAGGAAGGGGAAGAAACACTTGACCCCCGACAGGAACTGGTAGAAAAGTTGCTAGCCTACAAGAAATTTAAAGAGGTAGCCGTCTGGTTGGAGGAGCGGCATAATGGTAAGGGAGAACGTATCTATTACCGGGAAGAGCAGTTGGATAGAGAACTACCGGTAGAATGGGTAGCCGATTTGAAGTCCCTGGTAAAAGCTTATCAAACGGTAATTAAGGATATCACCGAAGATGAGGATGATTATGAATTGCCCCAGGGGGATGTTGATGTCGGCGAAAAAATGGAGGAAATAATGGGTCGTCTGAAAAAGAAACCCCATACCATTATCTTTCAGGATTTATTTCTGGGGATTATCAGCAGGAGAGAAGCCCTGGCACTATTCCTGGCATTACTGGAGCTTATTCGTTTACAGCAGGTGGA
>DUMX01000163.1 GCA_012839665.1 Gelria sp. | reverse complement strand
TTCGCGATACTGCTTACAATTATGAGTACTATTCTTTTTTTATTAATTATTTCCATAAAATAAAACCGCCCTTTTCACCATAATTATTAATTATTTTGTGAAAAAGGCGGTTAAGTTATGCATTTGCTACCACCACTTTATTTTTTATTTATAGATTAGTATCCCAATTAGCCAGGTATTTTTCCTGCTCTTCAGTAAGCTTGTCAATTCGGATTCCTTCCGCTTGTAATTTCAAACGGGCTACTCTCTCATCAATTTCTGCAGGTACATTATAGACATGATTACCCAGGCTTTTACGGTTTTGGATTACATAAAGCAGTGACAGGGCCTGCAGGGAAAAACTTAAATCCATTACTTCTGCCGGGTGGCCATCGCCAGCAGCCAGGTTTACCAGCCTGCCTTCAGCCAGCAGGTAAAGCCGGCGCCCATCAGCCATGACAAATTCCTCGATATTGTTTTTCAGTACCCGGTTACTAACTGCCAGGCTATATAAATCTCCTTTACTGATTTCCACATCAAAGTGACCGGCGTTAGCCATAATAGCATCATTTTTCATTACGTCCATATGCTCTTTGCGAATAACATTAACATTACCAGTTACAGTAATAAAAACATCACCCAGGCGAGCAGCTTCAGCCATTGGCATTACCCGGAAACCATCCATGATAGCTTCGTTAGCCTTGATAGGGTCTATTTCGGTTACAATTACTCGTGCTCCCAAGCCTTTAGCGCGCATGGAAACTCCTTTACCACACCAGCCATAGCCTACTACTACTACATCCTTACCTGCTGCCACCAGGTTTGTAGTCCGGTTAATTCCATCCCAGACGGATTGACCGGTACCATAGCGATTATCAAACAGGTATTTCATATAGGCATCGTTTACTGCCATCATCGGAAAGAGAAGGGCCTGATCTTTATCCATGGACTTAAGGCGGATAATACCAGTGGTAGTTTCTTCACAGCCACCGATAATATTTTTTGCTTGTTCGGGGCGGTCTTTGTGCAGTTTTGATACCACATCGGCACCATCATCAATTATAGCGTCAGGCTGGCAGTCCAGCATTAATTGTATAAAATGCTCATACTCTTCACTACTTTCTCCGTGAATAGCAAAAACGGTAATGCCTGAGTCGACCAGAGCAGCTACCACGTCATCCTGAGTAGATAAAGGGTTGCTGGCACAGGCAACTACATTTGCCCCCGCCGCTTGCAGAGTTTGCAGGAGATAACCAGTTTTAGCTTCTAAATGGAGGCAACAGGCTATAGTTTTATTTTCCAGAGGACGGGTTTTTTCAAATTCTTCTCGTAGAATATTTAATACCGGCATGTATTGTTGCACCCATTCTAACTTTTTGTAACCATATGGTGCTAGTGACAGGTCTTTAATGATTGATTGTACCCCAGGAACTTGTTTTGAAGCGATATTCAATCTAACAACCTCCAAAATAAATTTGCAAACATATTGTACATATAGAACATTATAGCAAAAAAACATACAATGGAAATCGATTATCTGGTAAAATTGTTTAATAAGTAGTTATTTAAAAGAGGGAATACTTTTGAAAGTTTTATTATTTAGCTGGGAATATCCTCCGCATATGTTCGGAGGATTAGGTCAACATGTTTTCGACCTGAGTCGTTTCATGGTAAAACAAGGAGCAGAAATACATATTATAACTCCACGAGTACAGAATTGCCCTGACTACCAGGAAGAAAACGGAGTACATATTCATAGGGTAGGCAATTCCTACCTGGAGGGGGAGAACTTTAAATCCTGGACCTTCAGGTTTAATAGTGATGCCATCCGGGAAGCGGTTAATATAAACAACCGCATTGGTGGTTTTGACCTTGTTCATGCGCACGATTGGCTGGTAGCTTATGCCGGGCGGGCAGTTACTAAAATATTTGAAATTCCTCTGGTTACCACCATCCATGCTACTGAACATGGGCGTAATCTTGGTTTACATAACCGTTTGCAATTGGAAATACATGAAATAGAAAAAAACCTGGCCCTGGAAGCTGACCGGGTAATATGCTGTAGTCAATATATGCAGGATGAAATTAACACATTGTTTGGTCGTTCTCGGGATGATATTATTATCATTCCTAACGGAGTTGATCCTGACATTTTCTTACCCATGCCTGAAAATCCCAGGTTTAATATAGGGGAAGAAGATAAAGTTATCGTTTTCCTGGGTCGGTTGGTGCCAGAAAAGGGGGTCTGGTACTTGGTTAATAGTTTTCCCCAGGTATTGGCAGAAGTGCCGCAGGCTCGTCTGTATATTGGGGGAAAAGGACCTATGTCGGCTGACTTAAGAAAGCTTACGCAGAAACTGGGTCTGGAAGACAAGGTCGTATTCACCGGGTTTATTTATCATGAAGAGCGTAATTATATTTATCACAAGGCTCGGGTAGCAGTATTTCCTAGCCTGTACGAACCCTTCGGTATAGTAGCACTCGAAGCTATGGCCACTAATACACCAGTTATTGTGGGGGATGTGGGTGGATTGGCGGATATAGTAGAAGATGGGGTTACCGGATTAAAGGTTACTCCAGCTAATGAGGAGGAATTGGCCAATGCTATTACCAGGGTGCTGAAGGATGAAAATTTGGCAGACAACATTTGTAATAATGCCAGTGACGTAATTACTTCAGTTTACAACTGGGAGGTTATCGCCCGGTCCACTATTAAGGTTTATGAACAGGTTTTAGAGCAAAAGAATAAGAAGTTGTTTGATTTAGGTTAGTTTCTGGTCTTTTAATCTACGTAACATTCGATGTAGGAAGGGTGGGGCCAGGTGAATTCAAAAATATTACTAGTTTTACATAGCCATATCCCTTATGTTAAAAGGCAGGGGAGGTGGCCATTTGGTGAGGTATGGCTGTTTGAAGCCATGGCGGAGACTTATATCCCTCTCATACAAGCCTGGATTCATTTAAAGGATGCAGGTATCAACAACGTCCTATCGTTTAGTTTTAGTCCTACTCTCTTAGAACAGCTCAGTTCCACATATATACACAAGGAGTTTATTGCCTACCTACAAGAACGTGAAGCATTGGCACTAGAAGATGAACGTTATTACATGTCCCGAGGGGAAAAGGATATTGCTCGAATAGCAGCTTTTTACCGGCGTTATTATCGTGATATTCGCCGTGATTTTATAGTCGATTTTAATAAGGATATTGTTAGAGCTATAAAAAGAGCGCAGGATGAAGGCGGGGTTGAAGTTATAGCTACTGCTGCTACCCATGCCTACCTGCCTTTATTAGATACTGAAGGCCTTAAAAATCAAGTGCTCTGGGGCAAAAGGGTTTACGAACACTATTTTGACCGTGAACCTCGGGGATTTTGGCTGCCAGAATGCGGCTATTTTCATGGTATAGAGGATATTCTCATTGATAACGGTTTTAAATATTTCTACGTAGATAGTCATGCCATTGAAGGAGGCAAACCGATAGAGGTATACAGTGAGGGGGGCGAAGAAACGGAAGTAGAAATTCCCACCTTTGCTCGTACAGGACTGAGTACCTACCGACCTTATCGCATTAAAGATAAAGAGATAACAGTTTATGGGCGTAACTCCATGGTTAGCCATCAGGTCTGGTCGGCTGACTATGGTTACCCTGGTGACCCAGACTACCGGGAGTTTCACAAACATGATCCGCGTTCCGGTTTGAAATACTGGAAGGTTACGGACCGCAGAATTTTTGATGGTAAACAGATATATAACCCTGATCAGGCTATTCTGCGGGCTAAACAACACGCAGTCCATTTTGTAAAAAGCCTGGAAGAAAATAGCCAGAAAGCACGTAAACTAGGGTTCTCAACTCCATCTATAGTAGGGTGTTATGATACGGAGCTTTTCGGTCACTGGTGGTGGGAAGGAGTAAGTTGGTTGGAAGAGGTAATAAAAGAGATAGATTTAAGTAAGGAATTGGAATTAGCCCTGCCTTATGAGGTGGGACCGGCCAAACACGAAGCCCAGGTTTTTGAATCTTCCTGGGGTATGGGAGGCAAACATTACGTCTGGGATAATGCAGAGACTACCTGGATGTGGGAGATTATTAATAAAGCGGGTAAGGAATATGAAACTCTGAAAATATTTGCTGATGGTAGCGACATACACAGAATGGCGGTATGCCAGGCCCTTAAGGAGTTAATGCTTATCCAGAGTAGTGACTGGTTGTTCATGGTAAGCAATAACCTTACCCGGGATTATGCAATGAAGCGCTTTTTTGAACACTATACCAAATTATTACGGATTAGTAATTGTTTGCGCAACAACAAAATAGATGAAGAGTTTGTTAAATGGCTGGACCAGATTCAATACGAGGACGATTTTTTTAATCAGGTTTCGTCAGGAGGTTTAATATGAAAGGTCATATTGCGTTTTGCCCCCATTTTCATCAGCCTCATTTTCAGTTACACAAAACTAGAGAGGAAGCTTATACTAACTCCTATTTACCCTGGCTAAAATTACTTCAGGATGCTGTTAATCTGGATTCCTTTTATATTAATTTACATTTTTCGGGGCCTTTTCTTTACTGGATCAGGGATGAGAAAAAAGAGTACCTGGATATGTTTAACCGCCTGATGGCCAGTGGGAAAGTGGGTATAATTGGAGGCTTGGCTGATGAACCTTTTATTCAATTATCCTCCCGGGTAGATGACTACTTGTACCAGTTGAAAAAATATGACCAATTGCTGCAAGAAACTATAGGGATAAAGGCATCTGATTGGCAGGGTATCCACCTGGTTGAACGGGAATGTGGTGAAAGTGTACTTAAAGAAATTACCCGAGCCGCATCACTGATACAAGCACCAGCTATTTATTATCTGGATGTGGAAACTTTTTACCAGGAACATTTTTGCTATCCAGGTTCGGATAATGATTACTGCCGGAAACATTTTGGATTTAATGATCCGGTATCTATAACTACCATTAGCCATATTCCGGCCGAGATGCTTTTTTATGCCTTGCGTGACGAGATAGGGGGACAGGCATTTCATGTTATGCCTGTACATAGCCAGTTTCGTTATCAGTTATTAAAAAGGCAGAGTTTTACTTCGGCTGATACGGTTAAGATTAAGCCAACCCATTATTATTTTTACATTAAAGATGCTTTAGAAAAGGCTTATCAGATGGTGAAAAGCTACGGACGGGATATAGAGCCGCTTTTGTTTATTTTCGAAGATGCTGAAAAATTTGGACAGTGGAGTAAGGACCCTGAAGGTGACCGGGAATGGTTAATGGAGTTTTTTAACCTGGTAGATAAAGACCCGGATATTAGTTTTACCGGACTTAGAAGTTATCTTAGCTCCCAGGGTTATTTAGATAGCTATCCCGTTGCTAGCAGTCGTAGCTACATTGAATGGGAAAATTGGACTGCTAAAAGGGGAATAAGAGGGGTAACTTACGGGGATGAAAGGCTACGGCGGGTAATTTGCCGCCTACGGGATGTGGAGAAATTACAGGAACATTTAGAAAAATCAATTCTGGGATCTTATCGCCAGAAACTGGGGATTGAACTTCCTACCCCATTGGATGGTATAGTACAGCGGTCTTTGTTGGAATCGGCAGAGAGATATGACTTTATATCTCATGTCCTCCGGCAGTACCATGACCCCCAGTTAACAGAAGATTATGAACTGCTTAACCGGGTTAGGAATTTGCTTTATCAGGAAGACCCTAAATGGGCTAGTCGCCATCCGGTTTACGGCTCCTCACCTTATTATGATGTCCTGGGTCTGGCCTATATGGAAATGGTCATAAAAATACTGAGGTCCCGGTTGGAGACTGCTAATGTTAGCAATAGTGATTTGAAGCCTGTAACTATCAGGGATTGGGATTACGATGGTGAAAACGAGGTGTTGCTAGAGAATGAAGAACAAACTTTGGTGTTAGATAGTGAAGGGGGTTGTATTAGCTATCATCATGTTCTAGCTTCATCTATTGCGGGCGATTACTCGGCAATGCGAGAGATTATAACTCGCGACTTGGGTGTTGTTAAGGCCTACAATTCCGTTTTCCGCTATTCCTACCCTCTGGTATTTACTGAAACTGATAGTAGTATAAGCTACCAATTCTACGAAGAAGGGGGGCGGCGTGAGCGTTGTCGCAATTCCTTGCGCTGTGAAGTGTTTATTGAAAGAAATAACGAGCTTTTCAGTCTGGGTGATTTTGATATGGGAAACTATACTATTAATGAGCCAATTGGTGATGCCCTAAATCAGAGGGTGAAAATGAGTTATTCCCAGGACATTAATATTATGGATAATATGCCTTTAAAAATAGACCTGGAAAAAGAATTCTGGCTAACGCAGGGAGCTTTACAAGTAAGTATTAAGGCTAGATGTCATGGAGGAGAAAAATTTAATTTGGTTCTGGCTCCTCAATTAGTAACTTCAGCCACACCATCCGATGAAGTAGAATTCAGACCCCGGGCGGGTCTGGGGTTAATTTCTGCTCAAGATGAAGACCAAAGTGAGTGTTATATACAAAGATTATCTCGTAGTAGCGATGATGATAAGTTAAAGTTTTATAACCATAAAACTATAGTAAAACGACCACAACGAATTGACTACATATACCAAATTCGCAGTGGTGATGGCAACTGTTTTAATAACTGTTTAAGCTTTAGTCTGAATTCAAATAATCGCCTACCCTATCTGTATGTTGAACCAGCAGTGAAGCATTATTATAAAAATTATGTTTTTCCGGAGCAAAGCCAACTGGGCTATCATAGCTCAGGATTAATGATTAGACCTTTTCTACATTTCCAAAATGGTGAGGCAGCTTGCAATATTGACATAAGCTGGAAACTGGATACTGCTTTTGAGGAAAATAATTACGAGCAGTTCATCTGGTTGGTAAATGGAAACGACTCCGGTCTAAACCTGGATAAATAAAAAGGGGGTTAACTAATGATTTTGGAGCAATTTTTTAATTACTATTTTCACTCTATAGATGAGGATACACTAAAACAGTACCGTGAACTTCTTCCCAATGCCACCGATTTGGCCGGAGCTTATGCTGAGCTGTTTTCTCGTAATGACGAAGATGCTATAGCTTTCCTGCTTAACTTTCACGACCTTACCGCACGCTTATGTCAAGAAAAACCCGAACAGGCCATACTTTTTAATGTACATGATAATGTTTGTTTTCCTTTTTTCATGGAATACATTTGGAAAGCAATCAGTAACGAAGAACGGAAAAAAATTCAGGAGGCTTCAGGCAGTCAGGATATCAAAGAAATAACAACCAGGCTTCAAGATGACCTGGCCTTGCGTAACTGGTTCCGGCAGGAAATTGGTTCTTCTTTGGGTCAAGAGGACCTTTTTACTCTAAACGAGATTATTGCTCTGCAAAACTTTTCCTCCGGGGGAGAATACTCCTTTTTGAAATTTGTTTACCCCCAGGTACAAAAGATGCAGGGTCGGGTTTTGGATGCCGGCTGTGGAGCAGGTTTTGCTTCTCTGGTAATGAGCCAGTATCTCATGGTGCATTCTATAGATGCCTGTAAGACCAGGCTGGAAAGAGCCATGGCCCTTTCTTCCATGATGAAGAGGGGAGAGAAAGAGATTTTTCCTCGAGTTATTAAGCTGATTGAGGAAGAACTAGGGATTATGAGAATACACTGTGAATTTCCCAGTACTGAAGATTTACTGGCGGGTAAATCCCAAGAAGTACAGTTTACAGAAGGAAGCATTGATAACCTGCCTTACCAGGAGGGCTATTTTGATATTATAAATTGCCTGGATGTTTTGGAACATACCTATTCGCCTGAGGCAATTGTTAAAGAATTTGCCCGGGTGCTTAAGATTGGGGGGAGGGTATTTGTTACTGCCCCTACTCGTTACGGTGAAGTTGAGCAGCGTATTTGGGAGAGTGTAGACGGGACTATTTTTCCGGCTATGTTACACATGCATCATTTTGACCCCCAATCATTAACTGGAATGTTTGAGCGTAATGGGTTTAAAGAGGTCGAGATTGTACCTTTTTACTTTTTGAGTTGGGAAGAATTCCTGGAGATTGCTGAAAAATCACCGGCCCGCGAGTTAGCCGAGGAATTAAAAGCCCAGCCGTTTGAGCAAGTAGCCTTGCAATTATTCGCTGTTTATGAGAAGCAATAGTTAGTGGTCATGAGGAATTTAACCGGGTAAAATAATAACGGTTTTATCGAAATATTTAAAGGATATTTGGCAATACTTATAAAAAGAAAATAGCGTG
>DUMX01000162.1 GCA_012839665.1 Gelria sp. | reverse complement strand
GATTCCATTGCAAGAGGTAATAAATAGTTAGACGCGGCAACCACCGATGAAAATGGCTGTATTGATATTACGAATGGGGGAAACTTCGTTTCCCACCGGAGGGTAATATCAATACAGCCATTTTCATCGGTGGTTGCGTCTGGCAGGCATAACAGGTTAATTAGATATATATAAATAAAAATTGTAGTCCGGTCCTCAACCTGGGGCCCTGGACTGGCCATGGGGGTTAATTAACTTGAAAATAAGCTTTTCATCATTTACCCTTCACATAATCGAAGGCTATATGTCAAGTTTATATTTGGTAGAATATGATGACAGTATGCTGTTGCTAGACAGCGGTTGTATTAATGATATTAAACGTATCGAAGACTACTGTAATCAGGTTTTTAATCGCCCCCCGGGCGATATTAAACTGGCTGTTGTTTCTCATATGCATCCTGACCATGCCGGAGGTGCTGCCACCTTACGAAGCAAATACGATATACCGATAGCTGCCCATAAGGATGTAGACCTATGGTACTCTAAATTAGGCGGTTCACTGCAGCACAAACTGGACTGCTATATGGCTATGGGCGTAGCCCGAAGTAATAAACGTAAATGGGAGCGTATGCTTTATAAGCCCATTATCAATCCTGACTTCCTGCTTAATGACTTACAGTCTCTACCATTTTTTGATGATTGGACTGTATTGCATACACCAGGACATACTCTACATGACATCATCCTTTATCACCAGCAGGAGTCTTTGTTATATATTGGCGATTTAATCTGTGATGTAAAAGGTAAAATGCTTCTCCCCCTGCCGGTAATGTTTCCCACTCTTATGGAAAACTCGTACAATAAACTAGCGGCTCTCAACCCTTCTACCATACTCATGGCCCACGGTGGGGTAAAACAAACCGAAAATGCTTCTTCTCTTTTCCTGAGTATGAAAGAGCAGCTTAGCCAACCTCCTAACTCATTGATGCGCCGGGTTTATCGCTTGTCCGGTTTCTCCCCGGAAATAAAAAGACAGGGCATATAAACCCTGTCTTGTCTATAGCAATATCCTATTTCTTCTGTATTTTAGCCCAGGTATCTCTTAAGGAAACAATACGGTTAAACACCAATTTATCTGATGTGGAATCAGGGTCAAGACAGAAATAACCCTGGCGCATGAACTGATAGCGGTCTCCTGAGGTTGCATCGGCCAAACTCGGTTCCAACATACATGAGGTTAGAATTTCTAAAGATTGGGGGTTAACGTTACTGGTAAAATCCTCAGTTTCATCCCCTTCCGGGTCCTCCTGAAGAAAAAGGTGGTCATACAGCCGCACTTCCGCTGGAATAGCATGAAGAGCCGAAACCCAGTGCGAAGTACCCCTAACCTTACGGCCAGCCGTAGCACCGCCACTTTTAGAATCAGGATCATAAGTACAGCGCAGTTCGATAATCTGACCCTGTTCGTCCTTAACCACTTTTTCACACTTAATAATGTAGGCACTCAAAAGGCGAATTTCCCCACCTGGCACCAAACGGAAAAATTTCTTCGGGGGATCTTCCCGGAAGTCTTCCTGCTCAATATATATTTCCCGAGAAAAAGGAAGCTTCCTGCTGCCAGCCGCCGGGTCTTCCGGATTATTTTTAGCCTCCAACCACTCCACCTGACCTTCCGGGTAATTATCAATTACCACTTTAAGAGGCCGCAAAACCGCCATAACTCGAG
>DUMX01000161.1 GCA_012839665.1 Gelria sp. | reverse complement strand
GTATGCCCGGCTTGCGATCATCCCCAGAGTTATTATGAAGTTATGGCTGAAAATTATTAGTAATAGGCATTTTTTGACACTGAAAGACAAAAAAAGCGTCTGCCCCTTGGTGCGGGTAGACGCTTTTTAATATGCCAATAAAGCTTCGCGCAGTATCTTGGCCCCCAAAATCGAGGTGTTATCACCTTTTTCATAAGGGGGTGAAATCTCCACCAAATCAAATCCCACCACCCGCAGTTCACTTAGCCGATGCAAAACCTGTAACAATTCCCGGCTGGAAAAACCGCCGGCCTCTGGAGTTCCGGTACCCGGTGCAAAAGCTGGGTCCAGTACATCAATATCCAAACTGACATAAACTGGACGCTTGCCTATACTGCCAATTACTTCGTCAATTACAGCCCGCAATTGGTCGAGATATAAGTTAGTCCTTTCCGCCGCAAACTTGAGCTCATCCCTGGTAGCAGAACGGACCCCTAATTGGTAAAGATTCTTATCTCCTATCTCCTCTACTACATGACGCATAACCGAAGCGTGAGAAAGACTCTCTCCCAGATAATCACTGCGCAGGTCTGCATGAGCATCAAGCTGTATTACTGTCAAATCAGGATAACGATGGTGATAAGATTTAATCAGGGGTAATGATACTAGATGCTCACCACCAATAGCATATACCTGTTTACCTGCTTCCACCAGACCCTGGCTTACCGTTTGAATACGCCGCAAGCTTTCACCTACATTACCGAAAGGAATAATTATATCCCCCAGGTCATAAAAATCTATCTCGTCCAGGGATTTATCCTGATAAACACTGTATTCTTCAATACTTTCCGATACTTCTCGCACCCGGTAAGGTGCCAGTCTGGTGCCAGGGCGAAAACTAGTGGTAGCATCCATAGGAACACCTATAATCGCTTTAGAACACCCTTCATAGTCCCTGCTGCTAGCCATGAAACTAGCCTTCGCTTCTAACAGATGTCGGAAATCTGCAGTCATCCTTACACTCCTTCAGTAATTATCTTCTTCACAAAGGCCGGAAGTTCAAAAGCAGCCTGGTGTATCTCCGGAGTATAATACTTAAAATCCAATTCACCGGTAAATACAGGCTTTTCCGGGTCATAATACTTGGAGCCTACCGTAAAACTCCATAATCCGCTGGGATAAGTAGGTATAGCTGCCAGATATAACTTTGTAATAGGAAAAAATTCATTAATTCCACTATAAGCCATTTTAATTACATCTTCATTAAAAAACGGGGATTCGCTCTGTACTACCAGCATGCCATCATCCTTAAGCGCTTGATAAACGCTTTCATAAAAAGGCGCAGTAAACAAAGCCCGAGCTGGTCCTACCGGTTCAGTGGAATCCACTATGACCACATCAAAGGCATTTCTATTATCTTTAATAAATTGGATACCATCAGCAATAATTAACCGGGCTTTAGGGTCATTAAAGGAGCATGAATGATTCGGAAAAAAATCCCGGGAGGCCTGCGCCACCTCCTCATCTATTTCTACCAGTGTCCCCCTGCTAACGCCGGGGTGGCGTACCACTTCTCTTAAAGCACCGCCATCCCCACCGCCGATAATTAGAACATTTTCCGGCGCGGGATGAGCATTCAACGCAATCATAGTTATCATCTCATGGTAGACAAACTCGTCCTTTTCCGTAGTCTGTACCATACCATCCAGAAGCAGCATTTTACCAAACTGTTCGGTTACTACAACTGCGAGGTGTTGAAAAGCAGTTTGTTTAACCCGTAAAGTCTCGCTTGCCTTACAACTAAACCCTAAAGCCGGAGTTTGATATTCAGTTACCCATAATTCCAACCCATTTTCCTCCTTAGTTCGATCTATTTTCTTATTAATACCACAACGGCACCGCAGCAAAAGCGCACCCTATTTTTTCAACTTTATGTTCAACCGAGGCTACCTTAATCTCATCCAGTCTCAAATCTCTCATACGAAAAGCCTCTTCTACCATTCGCCTTACCCGGGCTTCAGATTCTTCGACTGTACATATACCTTCGAACTCCATAATAACTCCAAAACTATTCTCTTTAATGCCTACCGCCACCGCAGCAGAAATAATCTCCCCTGGCACCGTACTGGTTATGGTACCAAAGGCAATTGGCAAAAGAGAGCCGGGAGGAACTATCAAATCAGGTTCATGCTTACAACCTGGAGGTAAAATACTACTTACCCTTAAGAGATTAGTGTTTCCTACTCGGGCATTTAATAAGGCTCCATCAAAGGCTGTAAGTTCCGTTTCTCCTTCAGCCGAGCCAGCTGTCAGAAAATACTTTTTTGGTAACGGTAACATTATAAACACCTCCGAAGTTATTTTTTTGCGAGCAACAGATACATTATATACAAATGATTAGTAAAATCAAACAATAATTTAAGAGAAAGGATACAGGGGGACGGCTCTTTTGTGTCATTAAAAAGACACAAAAGAGCCGTTCCTCTGTATCCAAAAAAATTCTAAATATTAAAACTTCCGCCTTTTCCGGATTCTCCTATCTTTTTCACATAATCAAGAAAATTATTGACTGATTTGCGGCGCGTCTTTTGGCGGGGATAAACAACATAAAAATTTCTTTTTACCAGGGGATTGCTTATCCTGGCACTATAAATCTTACGGTCCTTTTTAACTGCCCAGTGGGATACTATCGAAACTCCCATTCCGGCTTCAACACTGGCCAAAACCGCTTCCGTACTTCCGACTTCAATAGAAACATTTAAATCTTCCTTCTTAATCCCGTGGGCTGCCAATAAATCCTCTGCGGCCTTGCGAGTACCCGAACCCTTTTCCCGAAATATCCACTTATCGTTTACGATACTTTCCAGATTAATTTCCCCTGAGCGGGCCAGTTTATGATGTTCCGGCATTATTACCACCAATTCATCTTCCAACCATTCAAAACCTTCAATCTTGCGATTTTTTATCCATCCGCCTACAATACCTATATCCAGTTCCCTCTCAGCCAGGCGCGAATATATCTTTTCGGTATCGGCAATATCTATGCTAATACTTATATGCGGATACTTCTCCTTAAACCTTTTAATAAGCTGGGGAAGGATATATTCCCCGGGTATATTACTGGCTCCCAAGCTCAAATTTCCCCGGCGGCTTTCTGACGCTTCTTCCATAGCCCTTTCAGTCTTTTCCATAGCTTTAATAATATCACGGGCGCAATCGTACAGGGTTTCCCCGGCTTCTGTAGTTTTTAAACGCCTTCCCGACCTTTCCAGCAGCAACACTCCATAAGTATCCTCCAGGTTTTGTATCTGCTTGGTAACCGCAGGCTGAGAAAGTCCAAACTCCTTTGCTGTTTTGGATAAATTTTGGGTTTCCACTACCCTGACATAAGTTTTAAAAAGATTTAAATTCAAGCTCTACCACCCTCTCGTTTTACCTGAGGAAACCTTCCAGAATAGTATCAATAGCATCTTTTTCAGTCATCCCCAACGACATTAGTTTAATCAACTGTTCCCCTGCTATCTTGCCAATAGCTGCTTCATGAGTTAGTACAGCATCAGCACTCTCAGCTATGAGTTCAGGAATAGATTGAATACGAGCCTGGTCCATTATTATAGAGTCACATTCGACATGACCTAAGCATTCATTCTTTCCTACCAATGCAGCTTTAAAAACTTGAACCGAATCATCCCGGCCTATGGAACGAGAAAGAATTTGGCCACTCCCCCCCTGGCCTTCTATATATAACCTGACATCTGACACTGCTTTCTGCTCACCATGAGTCATGAGCCTTTCCATAATTTTTAAATTAGCCTTGTCCCCAATATGGGCAGTAGTAATACGGACAGTATCATCTACACCCTTAATCTGTACCATTTCCATCTCAGCTGTGGCACCAGTTTCCAGAATTATATTAGTGGTAGGATTTAGTATCCTTTTCCCTTGCCCGTTTCCCTCACCGTAATGTTTTTCCACATACTTCATACGGGCACCTTTTTTAACTATTATTTCATGTATACCATCATGGCCGGAATCACTATGACTATCGTTATGGATACCACAACCGGCAATTATAGTTACATCAGCATCTTCACCTACGATAAAAGTGTTATAAACCTTATCGTGGAATCCTGCTTCAGTTACAATCACTGGCACATGAACGGATTCATTACGAGTACCCGGGTTTATTTCTACCAGTAAACCATTATTATCAGCATTAGTACCTATTTTAATATTTGGAGAAGATTGTCTTATAACTGGCTCACCATCCCGCCTGATATTAATAGCTCCTTCCGGAATGGATTTAATATTGCTAATTACATCTAATAGTTGCATATCTACTGGTTTAAAGTTCATAACATATTTCTCCCCTGCACTGCTCTCTCATTTTGCACTGTATGTCATCCCTGATTAGTGGCCATATTTCTACTGCAGAACCCCTTAGTTTAATAACCCCCTCTTCTAAAACTATAATCTCATCACAAATAGGCAATACATTTTCGTGATGAGTAATAATAATAGCTGTTGATTTAGGATTATCCTGATACTTTTGAACAATAAGGCCGATGAGCCGCTGTACCGTCCACAAATCCACTCCTGCTTCCGGTTCATCAAAAATGCTGATAATACTATCGCGGGATAGTATCTGGGCAATTTCTATTCGTTTAGCCTCGCCCCCGCTTAGCCCCGGACCCATATCCCGGTCCAAATAATCTTCAGGACAAAGTCCAACATCTCGCATTTTCATACGTAAACCTAATCCATCTATACCAGGACGAGCAATGGTTATGAGGTCCGCAACATTGAGACCCTTAAACCGAGGAGGTTGTTGAAATGCATAAGCAATACCACGGCGAGCACGCTCAGTAACACCCAGTTCGCTGATGTCTTCGCCATTAAGATAAATATGGCCGGTGGTATGCTGATAAATTCCCATAATAACCTTGGCCAGAGTAGTTTTACCGCCACCATTAGGTCCGGTTATGGCATAAAGTTTACCCGGCTTAAACTCGATATTAATGTCACGAATAATTTCCCGCTGCAGACCATTAGAATTATTAACCGTCATGCTTATATTTTCCAGTTTAAGCATGTTTTTATACCTCCATAATTATAGCCTTAACTACTATTTTCGAAGCTTATTGTACCATAACTGCGAGTTATAGTCTATTTAAATAACTACCCCCACACACCAAGCATACACCACCGCCGATGAAAATATCCCTCGGAACTTATTATAATTGTAATAGGAGAAATGCGTAAGCGTTTTCTACATCAATTCTTAATTAACCCCTTATTTCGGGTTAACCCTGAACTCTGCCGTGCCTATAACATCTGCTACCAGCACCCTATTTTCTACTCCAGCTTTACTTCTATTGCTCGTGCTATTTCGCGACCAATAGCCATCCGGCTGTTACCTAAATCAATTGTAACTGGTCCCCTGAAAGGGTGCCGGGCTAATATAGTTACAGTGCTCCCGGGAGTTATTCCCATTGACAGCAGGCGGTTACGGGCTGCCTCCCCTTTGTTAATTTTAATTATGGTTGCCCTTTGCCCCGGCGATAATTCATTAATAGTCATTTTTAACCCTCCTTACAAACCCATCAGCTCTGCTAGACACACAACCACCGATGAAAATGGTTGCACCGGTATTACGACAACATGACGGAACGGCACAGGGGCCGTTCCCTACACTTCCTACCGAAGGCTGCAGTTCTATATGCAATG
>DUMX01000160.1 GCA_012839665.1 Gelria sp. | reverse complement strand
TTAACAAACACCCTTCGGTGGAAAGTGTAGGGAACAGCCCCTGTACCGTTCCGTCATGTTGTCGTAATACCGGTTGCAGCCATTTGACGGAACGGTACAGGGGCTGTTCCCTACACTTTCCACCGAAGGGTGTTTGTTAATCTTAACATAAAAATAGCCCTGTCTGGACAGGGCGTTTTGGGAATTATGTGTTTATTTTTTAATGGGCAAGTGAGTTCACTCTAATTAGATTGTCCGGGGTAAAGGCTTGCTCCAGCGAATAGTACTTGCTGGTTACTGGTATCAAAAGGGTTAATATTACCCCTATCAGCAAAATAATTAAAAGCCTACGTCCCATACCTGAATCCCCCTTTTTACAATTAACCCCGTATTTTGGGTTACCACCGAACTTTGCCATACCTATACCGTTTGCTACCAGCACTTATCTTCTTATCTAGTTTTCCCATAAAAAGATAAATATACAGCATTTGTTTTTGTTTACCGGTCAGACTTACTGCCAGTAAGCGGGAATTATTTTAAGAAAAAAGGGCAATATTATTTTTAAATAGATTAGGAAGGAAATGAAGTTTCCAAAGACCAAGAGGTTAAAATTCACAGTTTGATGGTAAAAAGTGAATAAAAGGGTATTTTGAGTTATATACTATCACTGAGAAAGAAAACAGCATTTTCAAGTTTTAAAAAAAGGAGGGATAATTGTAAATTGAAAGCAACAGGAATTGTACGCCGCATTGACGACCTGGGAAGAGTCGTTATTCCCAAGGAAATACGCAGAACACTACGCATTCGTGAGGGTGACCCTCTGGAAATCTTTGTTGACCGTGAAGGTGAAGTTATCTTAAAGAAATATTCTCCCATTGGAGAATTGGGGGATTTTGCCAAAGAATACGCAGACTCACTGCATGAAACTATCGGTCATATTTCCATGATAGCTGACCGAGATGTTATTATAGCAGTGGCAGGCGCTAATAAAAGGGAGTTTTTGAGTAAAGATATTGGTAACGCTGTAGAAAGAGCCCTGGAAGAAAGAACCACTCTGGTTATGAACGACCTGCAAGCACCTGACGATGAAAATGTACACGTAATTCAGAACGATGACCGTGAATATACCATTAGATCCCAGGTAATTGCACCTATTATCACTCAGGGAGACCCTATCGGAGCAGTAATTATTGTCACCAAAGAGGATGGAGTTAAGCTGGGCGATATGGAAGTTAAACTGGCGGAAACTGCTGCCGGTTTCCTGGCTAAACAAATGGAACAGTAAACATCGTAATAACCATAACAAACCAGCGGTCTTATTAATTAATAAGACCGCTTTTTTATGCTGTATGCTATAATATACCTCATGAAATTGGGGAGGAACTAAATTGGAGAATAAGAAGAATTTTCTCCGGGGAGCCCTGGTATTGAGCGTTGCCGGAGCAATTAGCAAGCTTTTAGGCGCAGTTTACCGTATCCCCCTGGCCCGACTGTTGGGCGGCGAGGGCATGGGTTTGTACCAGATGGCTTATCCCATTTATACTACTATTCTGGCCCTGGCTACAGCCGGGGTACCGGTAGCTATTTCCGTACTAGTTTCTCGTAAAGAGACCGAGGGCTACAGCGGAGATAGCCGCAAGATATTTCGGGTATCATTACTGATATTATTTCTTTTCGGTATCATTTTGACCCTGCTAGTAATGCAATCAGCCCATTTTATTGCCAACTCTGTATTAAAAGAACCACGGGCCTACTATCCCATAATGGCAGTAGCGCCAGCCATCTTTTTCTCCGGGTTGATGTCAGTATTTAGAGGATATTTTCAGGGTCATCAAACTATGATTCCCACTGCCGTATCCCAGGTGTTAGAGCAGTTATTCCGGGTAACCGCAGTTTTAATTCTGGCATTCCTTCTATTTCCGCGGGGTTTGGAATATTCAGCCGCCGGAGCTACCTTCGGTGCTGTAGTAGGAGGAATAGTCGGGCTAATAGTGCTCAATATATATTACCTTAACTTTCGCGCCAAGAGCAAAACCCGGGGGCAGACTCTAAAATACTCCGGAGCTACCTCCATGGAATTAGCCCGGGACATGATTACCCTGGCCATACCGGTTTCTTTCGGTGCGGTAGTACTGCCCCTGGTACAAATGCTGGATGCGGTAATAGTCCCGGGACGCTTAATGGCCATAAGCTATACTACTTCTCAGGCCACGGCTCTGTATGGGCAATTAGCAGGTATGGCAGCGGTACTCATCGGTTTACCTACCATTTTTACCATTGCTATCGCTACCAGTTTGGTACCAGCGGTATCCGAGGCCCTGGCCATGAAGAATAATATAATGCTAAATTCTCGTATTAACAATGC
>DUMX01000159.1 GCA_012839665.1 Gelria sp. | reverse complement strand
ATTCAGAAGATATTGGGTAAGGTAAATTAAACCGGAATACTCTTCTTTAGGTAAGTCCACCTGAGTTATATCACCTGTAATAACCGCCTTGGAGCCAAAACCTAGACGGGTTAAAAACATTTTCATTTGCTGGGGGGTAGTGTTTTGAGCTTCGTCCAAAATAATAAATGCATTGTTAAGCGTACGCCCCCGCATATACGCCAGCGGAGCAATCTCAATAATGTTCTTTTCCAAATAACGCTGGGTAACATCTACACCCAATATATCGAATAACCCATCATATAAAGGTCGCAAATAAGGATTAATTTTCTCAATAAAATCTCCCGGTAGAAATCCCAGTTTTTCTCCCGCTTCTACCGCAGGTCGTACCAGAACGATACGTTCTACATCTTTATTTTTAAGGGCATTAACTGCCATTACTACTGCCAGATAAGTTTTTCCGGTACCGGCAGGTCCAATGGCAAAAACTACATCATCCCTTAGAATTGCTTGTACATAGCGTTTCTGTCCCAGAGTTTTGGCCTTAATAGTTTTCCCTCGGGCTGTAGTAACAATAGGGCCGGAAACGATATCCCGATGTCTGGCCTTTTCCCCGCGCTGTAAAAGATTATGCCTATAGTTAATGTCGCTGATGTTTAACTGTTTTTCACTTTCAACAATATCTATTAAACTACGTACCAGGTCAAAGGAAATGTTTACATCTTCAGTATTACCCTTAATATAAATGTCTGCACCCCGGGCAGAAACATCCGCCGGGCATATACTTCTTAGATATTTGAAATTATTATCCCCAATACCAAAAAAAATGGCAGCTTCTTTATTATCCTTAAGCGATATTCTGGCTTCTTTTTCTGCCAATAAAAGTCCCCCTGTTTCTTTCACAAAATTTTCGTGGCAGTCCTTAAAATTTACTATACCAATTTCTTAGTTATTATAGCATATATGCCTGATCAATTACTATTTGGGGAGATATTTATAGGCTGCGCTACAGCTATATCTTCAATAGTCTCTACTGTAATTCGGACTCTTAATATAGGGTCACTGGGACGAGAAAGTATATCCACCTGAGTTTCCCCTATTTTGGGGTTTTTACCCATTTTCTTAATTAGTCTATTCATGGCGTAATCACGGGCTATGGCAACTGCTTCTTTTTCACTGAAATCGCGAGTTTTCTTAATTTTCTCCTTCAACTCTACCTTGAAAAAACCAAACTCACCTGGCGGAGTTTTCACTATTCTCTTCTTAACCTCTTGCTCATAAAGATTATAGGTTTTATCCCTTTGACCTCTTACAAACAATGTTTTCCAGGGGGTTTCAATATATATTTTGCTTAGTTTCCTACCACTTAAAACTAGTTTCTCTTCATGCAAGCAACATTCTCCATAACCCTCATACCATACCCGAGCTTTAACCCGCCCCCGCGCCCTTACGGTATACGGTTGCGGCTCTTCGTCCTCTTCCTCTTCACTGCTAACTATATAGGGGCTTATCTCCGGAAAAACTACTCCTGATATTAGAATATCGCCTTTCTTAACTACATCCCCGGGCTTAACACTGACCTGACCCTCCAGTGCTAATACCTCCTCAACAACTGCGTCTCGGGTAGCTACTATATGACAAGGACCACTAATATCGGTTTTAGGCAGGATTTTTTCCACTACCTGAATCCGGGCTTTCACCCCCCGAATATCAAGTTTGACATAACTTAATTCGCTGAGGTCCCGTAACATAGCCTCTTCTACCTCAATACGGCTAAAATTCCATTTAGCTGCTCCCTGATATACCCCGTACTTGGCTGCAGTAAGCATTATCTTACTAGTCTCTACCTCCTTATTACCGTAAACCTCTATAAACCAGACAAATGAAGACATGATATAGAGAGCCAGTATAAAGATTAATGCCCCGGTGAAAAATCCTAATCTTCTTCGAAACAGATTACGGTAAAAAGGCAACCCCTGTTTTTCCGTTACCTCAAGATTATAGCCATTTTCTTCACTAAGAGACTGCAAAGCTTTTAGACCACTGGTCCGCACCTTAAAATTCAAATCATCCCCACTTTTTTTAATATCCCATATATAAATTCCCCGACTGGAAGCCATATTTATAATCTTTTCCTGATTTTTACCCTTAAGAGCTACCTTTATAGTTCCCCCTACCTGGTCAAATAGCTTGTTAGCCATGTTTCCCTCCCATTAATCCATATACTTTATAACCGATACTTCACCAGTAATTTTCATCTCATCGGCCATCAGAGCCTTAATCTCCAAATCATTTCCTTCAATCTCCAGATAACCGCGGATTAAGTTTATCCGCAAACGGTTAAGATTGTATTCAATAACCCCCCGATGATTTTCAATATACAGCTCATTTCTACCTACTAGCGTCACCTTCGGCAAATCCAGTACCAGGTCTTTGGGTATATCCAGAAACTCTGCTACCGCCTGCCGAATAGTATCTTTACGATTTTCCATCAAGGCACCCCCTATTTTTTAGGCTTTAACTTAGCACCTTTTCATTCAAATATATGTCATTAAAATACCTTACATTCAAAAATAAGACCCTCCCCCAGCAAAAGCTAAGGAAGGGTTAATATTCAATACAACCATTTTCACCGGTGGTTACTTGTACCCGGCAAATATGTGGGGTTAGTAAAAAGCTACGGCTACAATACTTACTAAAAATGATAATATAACTATCCCGATAATTATTGTGACCGCTCTTTTTTGTTTTTTATTTTGCATACCTCTATTCATAAAACTCATACCATTCACCCCTTTAAACAATCATGCCATAAAACTTTAAGAGCTTTTTTATTAAATTGCATTTCTATAATTATCATACATTTACGGACCCTGATTCAAGTTTAACAAATTAAAAAAGCCCGGCAAACGCATAGCGCTTGCCGAGCCTGTTTTCGGTTTTAAATAAACCCCCTAACCATTTAACTAGAGTTAAATGGTTACTTACCGGCCTTTAATACCCGGCATGAAACCTTATACTCTATCCATGTCCTGCGGACCAGTTACTCACATTCTTTATACATCCTTTACCACTATTATAAATTAGTCTTATTCAGCTGCTCGGGAAGGTATTTCTAAAATATTGACCTTATTAGTATCTTCTTTTTTTCTTGCGGGCAGCTTCAGACTTCTTCTTTTTCCTGATGCTTGGTTTTTCATAATGATCATGTTTTCTAATATCCTGCATAACCCCTGATTTCTGGCAGGAACGCTTAAATCTCTTTAGAGCACTATCAAGGGATTCGTTTTTCCCAACTCTTACTTCACTCATTGTTTCCCTCCCCTCATCCGACCAGGCTGAAATAAATGCCCATTTATTTTACTATCACGTAGTTATTTAAGTCAAGTTAACCCGGAGGCCAGAGCATTTCCCTGCCACCCAGCAGGTGATAATGCAAATGCATAACCGTCTGTCCACCCAGGGTGCCACAGTTGTTCACCAGGCGATATCCATCTACAGCAATATTCTGCTCTTTGGCTATTTGCCCAGCTACCATTTGCATATGACCTAAAAGTACTTCATCATCAACACTAGTATCATTGAGGGAAGCAATGTGTTTTTTAGGTATTAAAAGAATGTGCACCGGAGCCGAAGGATTGATGTCCTCAATAGCAATAAGTGTTTCATCTTCATAGACTATTTTGGACGGTACGTTTTTTGTTACTATATTACAAAACAAACAATCCGACATAGTAATTCTGTCACCCCCTCCGGTATAATCTCCAGTTGCATGGATAGATGTATTAGATATTTATATTCATTTTATCAAATAATCGCACTAACACCAAACTTTACGGGTAAATTGCGATTGGACGATGACATAATGATGGTTTTGGTCAGATTTGTCCTGGCCAGAACGACAAACTAAAACAGAGTCAACAAGTCAGGCATTCGTGGTCTGAACCCGACCGATTTTACCATAGGTCTTGCCAACATCCTTAACGGTCATATTAATTCTACTACCCAGCAGAGATTTTAACCCGGCTAATTCCCGGCGAGGAATAATGACGGTTATAACCAACCTGTCATTACCATTAATGCCATAACCCTTAAAGGTAGTCACGGAATAACCCAGAGTACGAAGTTGGTCAGCCAACTTAATCCCCTCTTGCCAATGCTTATGAATGCTGACCTCCAGGGTACCTAAAGCCAGTTTACTTTCAATCAGACTTCCCAGATAGACCCCGCTTAACCTGCCAGCAGCAAAGAATACCAGAAATACCAGGCTAGAAGAAGTAGCCAGGCATTTAAAAGCCAGAGCAAATACCATAGCATCTATAAAAGTGGTGACATAAACCAATTTCATAATCCTCTTGGTCAAAAGTATGGTTTTTAGGTTACTCAACGTAGTACTTAGCAGATTTAAACCAAAAATAGCAGCCAGGTTTAAAATCTCTATCCGGTAAGCCCCTATCAGGCTAAATAAAACGGTCACAGGTGTTATTAAGTTTTGCCATACAGTATTAATATAATAAGTCATACGGTTTCACCTCCAAATTTGCAAATCAAAAACCAGGTACATAAAAAAGCAGTACCTGGCTTCTTAATATCAATAAAACTTAAATTATAAAAAACTATGGATATTAAATCCCCTTTCTGCACTAACAATAGTTAGACGTCTAATTGTATCTATTTGTTCCCTTCACCCAGGAATAATAGCCCGATTTACCCTAAATAACATTTAAAATAATCAAAAACATCATGATGAAGAAAAATAGTATGAAGGCTACTCCGGCACCTATTGATAATGGCTTTATCTGGCTGCGGGGATAAATTTTCTTTTGTCTGACCAGTTTCTTTAATGCAGGTGTCCTGCCCATCTTTTTATCTGCCCACACACCCATAGTATCCACCCCGATTTTAATTGCTGCAGTTGGATTCTCTCCAAAACGAATTAAAAACGCAGGTATAGTTTCATAACATGCTTTACTTAAACTATTAACTAAATATACCAATGGTGTTCCTACGAAATTAACTACTATCTGACCGCCACGACGGTAAAACCAATCGGTATCTAGAGTAATAGTGTCAGTACGCTGCAGATATTTTAGTAATACGAAAAACGCCAGTCCGGAAAACATCAAAAGCTGTAATTGAGTAATTACATGATAGGAAGTATAAGGAACATAATCTACTGCAAAAGGTAACATTTGATATATACTCTGCGGAAATACCCCGATAAAAATACATAGAAATGCCGGTACACCCATTCCTATCAGCATGTTAACAGGCGGTTCTTCAGGCCTTAATCCACTGTCTTTGGCAAAAAACACGAAATAGGGGAACTTAATTCCGGCATGTAAAAATACCCCTGCCGAAGCCATGGTTAAAAGCATCCAAATGGTAGTTAAACCTTCATGAGCAGCAGCATCAGCAATCATTGATTTAGTTACAAATCCACTGGTAAGAGGAAAAGCCGAAATGGAAGCTGCTCCAATCAAACACAGGGCCAGAGTAATAGGCATTGATTTATACAGCCCGCCCAATTCGGTACATTTACTGCGCCCGGTAGTATACAACACTGCCCCGGCTGACATCATTAAGAGGCCTTTGTAGAGAATATGAGCAAACGCATGCGAAATCGCTCCGTTAAGAGCCATAGGTGTACCTATACCTATTCCCACTACCATAAAACCGACCTGGTTGATAATACTATAAGATAATATGCGGCGCATATCATTTTCCAATATCGCAAAAACAATACCATACAAGGCCATTATAATTCCTGCCCAAATCAGGATATCAGTTCCTGGGAAAGCTCGGGCCAGGGTGTAAACGGCGGTTTTGGTAGTAAAAGCGCTCAGGAAAACAGTGCCAATAACAGTTGCCTCTGGATAAGCATCAGTTAACCAGGCGGAAAGTGGCGGAATGGCAGCATTAATGGCAAATCCCAAAAGTATAAGATATGAAGCCAGCCCATTTAATCCAATAAAATTAAACTCAATCGACCCGGTGGCATTAATGTGCAATATAATTCCGGCCAGGAGTAACATACCCCCAAAAAGGTGTACCAGTATATATCTAAAGGATGCCCCCCTGGCTTTTTCCGTTTTTCTAACCGCAATAAGGTAAACCGAACTGAAAGCCATGGCCTCCCAGAAAATATAAAGGGTTATGTAATCACCTGCAAATACTGCTCCCAGGGCACTGCCCACATAAATAAAAGCAGCTATAACCTGGGATATATCCTTCTCGTGCAGGGAATAAATAGCACCGGCAAAGGCCATTATTATAAATACATTTCCAAAAACCAGGCTCAAGCGGTCAACTCTATTAAAAACCAGTATATATTCCAGAAATTCAACCAGACCAGAATTCCCTGTCGGCAGCAGGTGCATGCTTATAAAAGCCAAAACCGGCAGTAAAATAATTAAAAATTTTCGCAGCTTTCCTTTAAAAAATGGAAGCAAGAAGGCTCCTGCGATAAAAACCGCAGAAGGGGGTATAAAGCTAGTCATAATAATCCTCCCGTTTTTGCAACCACAGTTTACCAATGATTTTAGATACGGCAACAATTAGAGCACAACTCAAAAAACCATAAACGGCATAAAAAGCTGGTAGCCTTTCCACTGCCAATACCGGATGCTTCTCCATAAAAGGGTCTATTAAAACCAGCCCTATCAGGATGGCAATTAAAATCCAGCGGATTTTTTTCCTTATATCAGGTCTGTCCATAAACTCAATAATCCTTTTCATTTCTTGCCTCCCTTTCTTTCCTACATGGCAGCAACAATCATCCGGGCCAAATCCAGAAAAACAGATGGTGCAAAGAATAAACATAAAACTGCTATTGATGTAATCATTAATGCACCTACCATAAATGCAGGAGCCTCTTTTATTTTTACCTCTTCTCCGTTTTCAACCGCAGGCTTCAAAAAGGCTCGATAGACTATAGGTAGAAAATAGGCTGCATTTAACAGAGAACTGAGCGCCAGAACAGCTACCAGAGCAAGTTGGTCAGCTTCAACTGCTCCCATGGTTAAATACCATTTGCTTAAAAATCCCGCCGCCGGGGGTATAGAAATCATCGACAGTGCACCTATAGTAAATGCCGCCATCGTAATCGGCATTTTTTTACCAATACCATTCATTTGACTAATTTCAGTTTTACCGCTGACTACATATATAGCCCCGGCAGCAAAAAACAGCGTAATTTTGCCAAAGGCATGAATAACCAGGTGAAGAACACTACCAGTTACCGCACTCGGGGTTAACAAGGCTACCCCCAAAATAGTATAAGACAACTGACTTACAGTAGAGTAAGCCAGGCGACGCTTCAGGTTATCCTGCCGCAAGGCAATAAGGGAAGCCACAATTATAGTAAAAGCAGCAAAATAGGCCAGGTAATAGCCCAAGCTTAAACCCTTTAACAGGTCGACGCCAAAAATAAAAAGCACAACCCGAATAACCGTAAACACCCCGGCCTTTACTACTGCCACCGCATGCAGCAACGCACTTACCGGAGTGGGAGCAACCATAGCCGCCGGCAACCAGGCATGAAACGGCATTAATGCAGCTTTGGCAATACCAGCAATAAACAGAATAAAAGTTATTATTAAAACAGCGTCAGGTGCAGTACCCGCCAGAATTCCGCTGGTACTGAAATCGAGGGTTCCGGTGTAATAGTAGGTTAAAAATATTGCTGGTAAAAAGAATAAGAGCGAGGTGCCCAGCAGATGGATGAGATATTTTCGAGCACCGTATAAAGCCTCTTCGGTCTTATCATATGCTACCAGCGGATAAGTACATAAGGTGAGTATTTCGTAAAATATGTATAGGGTAAAAAGATTACTTGCAAAAGCAGTTCCAATAGCTGAAGCCATAGCTATTAGAAAAAAAGCAAAAAAACGGTCTACAGAGCGGCCGGCATAATCTTCTGCATAATGAGAACTCATATAGCCAATAGTATAGAACGATGTTATTAGCCACAAGAAAGATGCCGTCAGAGCAAATACCATACCCAGGGCATCCACCCGCAGTGCAATCTCAAGCCCGGGAAGAACCGTAACCAAATCGTATTCCAGCATACCACCCTGGCGAATCCAGGGAAGCATGGATAAAATAATAGCAAATGTCACAATTGCTGAAACAACCGTACAGTTATCCCTGAAAGCAGGTTTCTTAGGAAACGCCAATACCAATACAACGGTAACCAGCGATATTAGAATGGCATATAGTGGCTTTACTGAGGTAACTACATCCAAAACCTATCCCTCTTTCTTCGTTATCCAAGTAGTAATAGTGCTGCTTTTTCCGTTATGCCTACCGGAATAAAGGCCAGGGTTCCAAATACCAGGCAAAGTGCTGCCACAATTACCGTTGGTATTACCATGCTAGCCGGGGTAGCAGGCATCTTGACCACATCAATTTGCTCCCCTGCTTTAAAGTAAATATTGTCAATCACCCTCCAGAAATAAGCCAGCATAAGTATAGAACTGATAACAATTACTGGAATCAGATACCACATGCCGTTTTCCAGTGAACCTAGGGCCAGGTACCATTTACTTACGAATCCAACCGTTAAAGGTATTCCTATCATGGATAACGCACCTACAGTAAAAGCAGCCATCGCATATGGCTTCTTAAACCCCAACCCCTTGAGGTCGTTAATATTAGATATACCCGTCTTATAAGCGATACAGCCCACTGACATAAACAGGGCACACTTCATCAGAGCGTGGTTAAATATGTGCAGCAATCCTCCCTGTAAACCAATAGGGTTCATCAAGAAAACTCCCAATATAATATATCCGATTTGGCTAACACTGGAATAAGCCAACATTTTCTTAATATTAGTCTGTGCTATAGCCAGAATAGAGCCTACTAACATAGCTACTGACGCAATAATAAGGAAAAAATAGGGCACACTCACCCATTGATTAAGAAAAACCTTAACCCCAAACACGGTAAAAATAATTCTGATAAAACTATATGCCCCTACTTTAGTTCCAGTGGAAGCCATCAGGGCACTAACAGATGAGGGGGCATAAGTATAAGCATCTGGCAGCCAGGTATGTAGTGGAAATAATGCAATCTTTATACTAAAGCCAATGGCAAAAAAGGCAAAAGCAGTTATAACCAGCCTGGAGTTAAACAATCCCGGCAACCTCAAACCCAGGTCTGCCATATTCAAAGTTCCAGTAGCTATATATAAGTAACCTATCCCCAGCAGAATAAAGGTTGCTCCTACCGTCCCTATTACCAGATATCTGAAACCGGCTAAAGGGGCTCTTCTGCGCCTCCCCATTGCTACCAGGGCATACCCGGTAAGTGATGAGATTTCCAAAAAAACATAAAGGTTGAATACATCCCCGGTCACTATCATTCCCATTAAACCAGTAATAAAAAGTAAATATACTCCATAAAAGGCCGGGTGCTTTTCTTCATCAATCTCCTCGGCTACACTCTTTCTAGCAAAGATGGTAACAGCAAAAGCTAAAAAGGAAACTATTAATAGGACAAAGGCACTGAGGTAATCGATAACATACTCAATTCCCCAGGGTGGTTCCCATCCTCCCATCCAGTAACTAATGGTCCCTGAAGACATTACCTGCTGAAGGAGTATCACCGCAACCATAAAAGAGAAAAGAGTGGCCAGGAAAGCAATAGCCCAACTATATATTCTATTAAACCTGCCTGCTACAGGAGCAATGAGAGCTAAGACCAACGGTATTACAATTACCAGGACGGGAAAATGTTCAATCATCGTGTTTTATCATCTCCAATATGGCGTTTTCTTCGATAGTCCCATATTCCCGATAAATATTTACTACCAGAGCAAATGCAACTGCAGTAACACTTACACCTACTACTATGGCAGTCAAAATTAAGACATGGGGCAGAGGGTTAATATATACAGCTTCGGCGCCTTGATAAATAGGAACAGTTCCTCCCTCAACTTTTCCGATAGAGATAAATAATAAAAAGACTGAAGTCTGAAAAATACTAAGCCCTATTATCTTCTTTATTAAATTGCTCTTGGCAATTACAGCATAAAAGCCAATCATCATTATAATCACGTAAATCCAGTAATTATATTTTGCCAGTATAAATTCCATCATAATTAATCTCGTCCTATCATTTCACAAAATAAAATAATCATGGTAGCAGCAACCGTAATACCTATGCCTATTTCAACAGCCATTATCCCGTAGTGGTTAGCTACAGCCGAACTCCCCAAAGGAAATACGCCATACTGCAGAAAGTTTCCACCAAAAAATAGCGCTAACAAACCTACACCAGCATATATTAAGGCACCAGTAGAGCTGAACAAATCAGATGTTTTCTGCGATATCCGTTTTCGTCCATCTTCCAGCCCAAATATTAATATATAAATAATAATACTGGAACCCAGAATTACTCCCCCCTGGAATCCGCCGCCAGGCCCCATTTCCCCAAAAATAATTATATAAATGGCATACAACTGGATAAAAGCAATTAGTTTTGTCACCAGAGTTTTACGAATAATATTAGATTGTTTTTCATGGTCAAAGGCAGACAGGTCATTATCCGTTTCTTTATCAGCCATTATCACTCATCCTTTCATAAGCAGGAAGCGCACTAAAGCCTTTTCTTATTTGACCTCAAAAGCAAAACTACACATAATCCGGCAGTAAAAATAACCGTAGTCTCACCCAGGGTATCATAGCCTCGATATGAGGCCAGGATAGCAGCCACATAATTATCAGTTCCGGTCTCTTCTACTCCCTTTTCCAGATAGCGCGGTACTACATGGGTATTAGTTACCGCTGCAGGTGAGCCAAAATCAGGCATATCCAAAGTTCCGTAAATCAGGGTAAGACCTACAGCCAGGACTACGATTAAAGGCAAAATCTGCAATCGGATACGGGTAGGCTCCTCTCTCCGTTTAACTCTGGTCAAAACAGCAATAAATAATACCGTAGAAATACCTGCCCCTACTGCTGCTTCCGTTATGGCAACATCAACCGCACCCAGACGCACCCAGACTACAGCCATAATTAAGCTGTAAATCGAAAGAATAATTACCGAGTTTAATAATTCTTTTTGAACTACCGCTGCAACTGCACAAACTATAAGAAAAAACAAAAGGATTAAATCTACCAATATATTCATCTCCAAACAGAGTTTCCATAATTTCAAGTTTACGGCCAAATTTATATATGTAATCTAAAGTAAGGTTATTTCTTGGTTTTTTCAAACGGCCAGATACGTGCCAAATAGGCGGCCTGCGCTACAAAATGGGTAGATGATGGATTAATAAGATAAATCAATATAATTATTAAAAATAACTTCAAACTAAGAGGAGACAACCCTTCATATATTATCAATGCTAATAAAATTAAAGACTGGCCCAGAGTATCAACCTTACCCGCCGCATGTATACGAGTATAAAAATCAGGAAATCTTACCACCCCAATAGAGGCAACTATGATTAAAAAACTACCCAAACCCAGGAACAAAACAACGAAAAAGGTTTTTAGCATTAGTCTAAACGTCCTTTCTCAACATACTTTAAGAAGGCCAGTACCAAAATAAAATTAATCAGAACGTAAACCAGGGCAATATCCACAAAAAACTGCGCCCTTTTAAAAACAAAACCAGCTAATACAATAACGACCACAGTTTTAGTTCCAATTATATTGGCGGTAAGTATCCTATCATAAATAGTAGGACCCTTTATCATCCGATATAAAACCAGAAAAGCCGAAATAACAATTACTAGAATAGTAGCTTCAAACATCAAATCCCTCGATTCCAAAATCAGGCCTGTAACGCACATGGGTTCGCCCCTACAGATTACATGATATGGTTAATTCTTAATTCCCTCTATATTTTTCCTTGTTCAATATCCCTTACTCTAGCCTGCATCTCACCTTGCAATAAACTTTCAGCATCTCTATGAGTAATAGCATGAACGATAAACTCATCTTTGTTCGCCATTATAGTAACTGTCCCGGGAGTAAGGGTAATCGAATTAGCCAGAATTACTACCCCCATCTCCGTTTGCAAATTAGGATTGAAACGTATTACTATCGGTTCAATTAAATCTTTGGGATTAAGGGTTAAATAAACAACGTGCAGGTTTGCCAGTATAATCTGCCACAACAACCAGGGCACAAATTTTGCCAGACTTAAATATCTTCTTACGGTCAGGCCAAAATCAGGCTCCCCAATTAAAAGATCATGCGACCAGTATGCCACCAACAGACTGCAAATAATCCCTATGCTTAGAAAAACAGGTTCAAAGTTCCAGGATAATACCACCCAAAAAATAAACATTATGATAGTGGTTAAAACAAAACTTTTTATTTTCTTAGGTTTAACCTGTTTTTCTTTCTTGTCAAACATTAAATTACACCTTTTCCGTTAATTTTCCCTTTGCCCCTTACCCATATATGTTCAGCAAAATATGGCGAATTAATTAAAAAAATGCATCCACGTTTGATAAAATGTAAGTTTCAAAACCAAACATTCCAAACGGAAAGGATGCACCGGGTTAGTTACCTACGCCTCCGGCGTAAGGTTCAGTAGTCTTCTATTTATCTTTTCTTTTAACCTTTTACTTTCCATTGGTAATTTTAACTTACCATAAACATTATATTATTTTAATATTAGTGAAACAAGGATAACCTCTCCCAATAAGACCGTAACAAATTCGAAATTCCCGCTTCTAACCTAATCTTAGTAATACATCTTACATATCATTATAAAGCCTGATCCTTACACAATCTTACAAATCAAAAATTCCTCTGCCTGTTTATAAGCAGAGGAATAAAATAATCTCTAACCACAGGTCCCCTGTGAGAGGGAGCCTGTCATTAGTATTTTGTAATCGGACAACTACTGTACGCCCGACCACCATATCTCAAAGAACCCTTCACGCCAGTCAAACAACTCTACGTACGTCCCTCTGGCAGGTCCTATAAGAACAACCATGTTACAAAATACCCTCTACCAAGCAGAGGTTCATAACTCCTATATTCTGACCTTATTACTATATCAGATAAAAAGAGATATGTAAACTACAGCAATCTATAGTTTTACGAGAACTAGCAGCATTAATAAATAATGGCAAATGCTTCCGGCCAAAACAAAGATATGAAAAACTTCATGAAAGCCAAATCCGGGTAAATTAATCAAGGATTTTTTACGTCCATAGATGACACCACCTATGGTATAAAAGATGCCTCCTCCCAATAACCAAATAAACCCATCTACAGGTAAAACCCTGATTAGAGGAACAATGGCTACCAGTGCCAGCCAACCCATTAAAATGTAAATACTAGTAGTCAGCCAACGAGGTGCCTCTAACCAGAACAAGGTTAAGAATATGCCCCCAACGGCTAAAGCCCATATTGCTATGAGCAGGCCATTGCCCCATATCCCTGACAAGGCAATGATACAAAGTGGCGTGTAAGTTCCTGCTATCATTACATAGATCATAGCATGATCCAATTTCCTCAAAGCCAATGTTCCTATCTCGCCGAGGTTAAGCCAGTGATATAAGGTGCTGGACAGGTACAAGAGCACCATCGCAATCCCAAATACCGCAAAAGCCCCTGCATAAAGGGCTCCACCTACCTGATTTCCTTTCCCCACCAGTACTACTGTACCAATAACAGCCAGGATAAAACCCACTAAATGACTAATAGCCGATGCCGGGTCCCGAGCCCACCAAATCATGGAATATCCGTTTTGTTTGGCTTCCATTCTAACACCTTACCGCCTTTGTTTTCGCTCTTTTTCCTGTCAAATATTACTAATTTTAATTGCTATGTACTTCCAGTACCCCTTATAAATATACCACCTGTTAAGCTAAGGATCAGCACCGATAAAACCAGAAAAAATGTCAACCCTCTTTTCATCTTTACCTCCATCCCGCTACTAGGGTGCCGCATACCTCCGAATTCATTGGCATACTAATAATAGTGCAAATTATTATTTTTCTTAACTACATAATCAATCGTTTTTTCCCAAAATCATCTAAACAGCATTTTAGCATACTATTATGTCGGTCGTCCTAACTTCAACAGTTATTACTAATCCAAACCGTAGAATCTTAAAATAACCTGCCCGTAGCCCGGTTGTCATTAATCTCCTCCACTCTAACCCGAACAAGTTCGCCGCGCAGGTCGTGGGGGGACTGAAAGTTGACTTCGATATAGTTATCACTAAGACCGATATAATCCTCTTCTCCAATTTGCTTTTCAACCAGCAGGGTAAGCTCCTGGCCTACCTGACTGGTAATGAAGTTGCTATGCTTTTGCCGGGCTAGTTGTATGAGTTGCTGGCTGCGAGCCTGTTTTTTCTGTGGTAATACCTGTGGTTCCATAGATGCAGCTCTGGTACCGGGGCGTCTGGAATAAGGAAAAACATGCAAATCCATAAAGGGCAGGCTATCTATGAGGTCGTAACTATCCTGAAAATCTTTGTCATCTTCGCCAGGAAAACCTACCATGACATCTGTGGTAAGGGCTACACCAGGTATCTGTGCAGCTATTCCCTGCAGTAAGTCATAATAGTATTCCCGGCTATAACGCCGATTCATATCTTTTAGTATGCGGTTACTGCCGCTCTGCAGAGGTATGTGAAAATGGCGGCATATCCGGGAGTTGCTGGATACGAGGTCTATAAGTTCTGGGCTAACTTCCAGGGGCTCAACCGAGCTTAAGCGCAGGCGATATTGGGCTTTATTTTCGGCTAAAATTTTGTTGAAGAGGCTTAATAGGTCCCAATTATCTAAATCTTTACCATAAAAACCGGTATGGATGCCGGTTAAGACTATTTCCCGATAACCTAAAGAAAGCAGTTGTTCTATTTCTTGCAGTACGTGTTCAGGTAGCTTACTGCGTACGGGACCACGGGCTCGGGGTACAATGCAATAGGAACACCCACTCTCACAACCGTCCTGAATCTTTACAAAAGCACGGGTACGTTCGTGTTGGTGGGAGTATAGTACTGGCCTTAGTTTTCTATCCTTATCTGATAAAGGCTCTATTATTACCGGTTTTTCTTGCTCCGGGTCTAATGCTTCGATTATATCAGCAATATTTTCTTTATCCAGGTTGCTTACTATGAGGTCAATTCCTTCAATACCGGCCAATTCCTTACTGGCAACCTGAGCCATACAGCCGGTAACCGCCACCAGTGCCTGGGGATGGCTTCGAACTGCCCGCCGTATAATAGCCCTGGATTTCCGGTCACTAACATGAGTTACGGTACAGGTATTTATGAGGTAAATATCAGCTTTATCCCTGAATTCCACTATTTCATAACTCCGGCGGATAAATTCTTCTTTTAACTGTTCCGTTTCTACTTGATTAACCTTGCAGCCCAGGGTGTAAAAAGCTATTTTTTTCAAATTATTTACTCCTTTCGGAAGTAAAGCTGCTTATGTTATCCCAGCTCCCCGTATTCGTAAAGGATGATGCTGGCGGCAACCAGGCCAGCAGTTTCAGTCCTTAATATTCGGGGTCCCAGAGAAGCAGTATACACTCCCTGCTGGCTGGCAACTTCAACCTCTTGGGGAGAAAAACCGCCTTCAGGCCCAATAAGCAGGAATAATTCCTGCCCATCTGTCTCTATAAAATGCTTATGTAATAGGGATTTCAGGCTAATTTTATCCTCATTTTCATATAACATTATGGCAGGTTTATCTCCTATTTTTTCGAGAAGGGTAAAAAAGTCCATTACTGGCATTACCTGTGGAATTAAATTGCGGCGACATTGTTTACAAGCTTCTCGGGTAATGGATTGCCAGCGCTGCACCCTTTTAGGAGCCTTCTCCCCTGATAAACGTACTACGCTACGCTCACAGCTTACCGGATAAATTGCAGATACACCTATTTCAACTGATTTCTGTATTATAGTGTCCATTTTATCGCCTTTGGCTATACCCTGAGCCAGGTATAGTTTTAGAGCAGGTTCGCTTTCCCCGAAGCCGGTATGAATTATTTGCCCGGTTAAAATGCCACTTTCCCAACCTTCTAACCTGACCTGGTATTCCCGTCCAGTCCCATCGAAAAACATGACCGTATCACCGGCTGTAAGACGCAGAACTTCTATATGCCGGGCCTCTTCCGGATCTATATATACGATATTTTCTTTTATATTTTCGGGGGAAATAAAAAAACGGTGCATCTTGACATACTCTCCTAAGAAGGGAAATACGGGGAAACATCCCCGTGTTTTATGCTTTGCGGGCAGCGACACCTATCCAATCTATGTCAGTTAATACTTGTTCTATAATAAAACCGTATTTCTGTAGTTGTTGTTCCACCCCGGGCCAGCGGCTATCCACTATACCGGAGCCAAAAAGATAACCGCCCGGGGGCAGTATTTTCGCCGCTTCAGGAATAAGATGAGTTACTACTTCGGCAGTTATGTTAGCCAGTATCATATCAGCTTTCTTGCTATGCAAAACCTTTACTATATCTCCCTCTTCAACTTTAATAATATCCTGCAGACCATTTAGTATAATGTTTTCCCGAGCTACTTTAACTGCTATATCATCAACGTCCATCGCAAATATGGAGCGTGCACCCAGTTTGGCCGCACCAATGGAAAGAATCCCGGAACCACAACCAGCATCTATTATCTCTTCTCCACCTTTGACATATTGGTCAATGAAGTACAAGCAAAATCGGGTGGAGGCATGGATGCCGGTCCCAAAAGCCATGCCCGGGTCAATTTCGATTACAACTTCTGTATCCTGGGCCGGGTAATCTTCCCAAGAGGGCTTGATTACCAGTCTCTCACCTACTTTAAAGGTATGGTAGTATTTTTTCCAGGACTGCTCCCAGTCCTCATTTTTTATCTCATCTATAAAAACCTTAAGTTTAGGATTATTGAAGTTATCTTTCACTGCTTCCAGGCAGGAATAGAACTCTTCCATAATTTCTTTATCCTCATGAAAATAGGCCTTTATCACTACAAATTCATGTTCCAGAAAATCCGGTGATACCGATTTGGATTCCCAGGCACTAGTTTTAACATATGTGCGAGCGGCCTGCGGGTCTTCAATAACTACTCCACCTGACCCCAGGCGGTGAAATATTCCGGCTATAGCTTCGACGCATATGCCCTCGGTAAGTACACTGATTTCTTTCCATTTCATATCTGCACCCCTATCCCATTGCATCTTTGAATTTATCAAATAGGCCTTTCTTGCCGGTCTTTTCCTCTTCGCTATCATCATTAAAGACCATTAGCAATTCCTTTTGCCTCTTGCTCAACCGTTTAGGAATAGTTACTTCGATTATTACCTTTAAATCTCCCTGGCGATGGCTATGCAGGTGAGGTATTCCTTTACCCCTTACGGTAATAATATCACCCGGTTGGGTTCCTTCCGGGACATTAAGCGTATGGCTGGCTCCCCCTAAAAGGGGTATTTCCACCTGCGTTCCCAGTGCAGCCTGCACAAAATCAATACTCTGCGTAACAATCAGGTTATAGCCATCTCTTTGCAAACGGGGATGAGGTCGTACCAATATGATTATATACAAATCCCCCGGTGGGCCCCCCCGAATGCCCTGCTCACCCTCATTCTGTATTCGCATGCGGGAACCACTGTCTACGCCAGCAGGAATCCTGACTTGAAGCTTTCGAGTTTTTCTGACCTGGCCAACACCCCGACAATCAGAACAGGGGTTTTCGATAATTTTGCCTTCGCCATGGCACCGGCGACAGGGACGTACCGTATCAAAGCGTCCAAAAGGTGTACTCTGTACACTCCGTACCTGACCACTACCATGACAATCGGGACAGCTTTTAGTTTTGGAACCGGGCTCGGCACCACTGCCGTTGCACTTCTCACATTTTTCTACCCGAGGTAATTCAATATCCTTTTCCATACCAAAAACTGCGTCTTCAAAGTTGATTTCCAGACGCATTTCCAAATCTGCTCCCCGCTGTGGCCCAGTACGGGTCCGCCGTCCGGCACTAGCGCCTCCAAAAATAAGGTCAAAAATATCGCCAAAGCCACCCATGTCGCCGAAACCTCCGAACCCACCACCAAATCCTCCGGCATTACGAGTCGGGTCAAAGGCATCATGCCCAAAACGGTCATAAGCGGCTCTCTTGTTATCATCACTTAATACCTCATAGGCATCGTTTATTTCTTTAAATTTTTCCTCCGCATCGGGATCATCCCGGTTAACATCAGGATGATATTTACGCGCCATTTGCCGGTAAGCCTTTTTTATTTCTTCTGCAGTGGCATTTTTTGACACTCCTAGAAGCTCATAGAAATCTCGTTTCGTGGCCATTATTCCCCACCTTCCTGAAAAAACAGGGTAACCCGGAAACAATAGCAGCCTCCGGGTAATATCTCCTCCCCAGTTCAGGGTCCCTGTATAAATATTTTAATCCCCAAACTACTAAATTATAATTTAATAAATACCGGCCTGGCAAGGTCTTAACTTACTTGTCATTTTCATCATCATCGGGGATGTTATAATCAGCGTCAAAAACCTCGTCTGAACCCGCCTCCTGCTGTTGATTCGTGTTTTCATACATTTTAGCAGTATAGGCATAGATAGCTTCAGTCAAAGCTTCAGTTTTAGCTTCAATGTCTGCCATATCATCACCCTGCAAAGCCTGGCTTAGTTCCTCTTTAGCAGTTTCAATCTTGTTCTTGGATTCTTCATCTATATCATCAGCAAATTCTTTAAGGGTGTTATCCGCCTGATAAATCATGCTATCAGCATTATTCCTGGTCTCGATTTCTTTAAGGCGCATTTCATCCTCTTCTGCAAATTTCTCGGCATCTCTAACCATTTTTTCGATTTCATCATCACTTAGTCCGCTGGAGGAAGTAATGGTAATCTTTTGTTCTTTGTTGGTAGCCAAATCTTTGGCAGTTACGTGAACTATACCGTTAACGTCAATATCAAAGGTAACTTCAACCTGCGGTATACCCCGAGGTGCCGACGGAATACCAGTAAGCTGGAATCGACCCAGAGTTACGTTATGCTGGGCCATTTTCCTTTCACCCTGTAGTACATGAATATCCACCGAAGTCTGGTTATCAGCTGCCGTAGTAAAGACCTGGCTTTTGGCCGTAGGTATAGTAGTATTACGTTCTATAATCCGAGTAAATACACCACCTAGAGTTTCAATTCCCAAAGATAATGGAGTAACATCCAGCAGTACTACATCGGAAACTTCTCCAGCCAATACCCCGGCCTGAATAGCCGCACCTAAAGCCACTACTTCATCCGGATTAATACCCTTAAAAGGCTCTTTGCCGATAAACTTCTTAATAGCATCCTGTACCGCTGGTATTCTGGTAGAGCCTCCTACCAATATTACTTTATCAATTTGAGTAGCCTTTAAACCGGAGTCTTTCAAAGCCTGACGTAAAGGCCCCATAGTTCTTTCAACTAAATCAGCAGTCATTTCATCAAACTTGGCCCGAGTCAGGGTGCGCTCTAGATGCAGGGGACCATCCTGAGTAGCAGTTATATAGGGGATATTTATATCGGTACTCATTACCCCGGACAACTCATGTTTAGCTTTCTCTGCTGCCTCTTTCAGGCGGTGCATTGCCATCTTGTCATTGTGTAAATCGATGCCATTATCTTTTTTAAACTCGTCAACCAGCCAGTTAATAATTTTATCATCAAAATCGTCCCCACCCAAACGGTTGTTACCGCTGGTAGCCTTTACTTCAAATACCCCATCTCCAATTTCCAATATGGAGACATCAAAAGTACCTCCACCCAGGTCAAAAACCAGAATAGATTGGGTTTCATCTCTATCTAAACCATAAGCCAGGGCTGCTGCCGTAGGCTCGTTTATAATCCTTAAAACTTCCAAGCCTGCTATTTTACCGGCGTCTTTGGTAGCCTGACGCTGAGAGTCAGTAAAATAGGCCGGAACTGTTATTACCGCCTGGGTTATGGTCTCACCCAAATAAGCTTCGGCATCCGTTTTCATTTTTTGTAAAATCATAGCTGAAATTTCCTGGGGAGTATATTTCTTGCCATCAATATCAGCTTTATAACCAGTACCCATCCTTCGTTTTATTGATAATACGGTTCTCTCCGGGTTGGTAATAGCCTGCCGCCTGGCAATGCGCCCCACTAATCTCTCATTAGATTTGGAAAAACCAACTACTGAAGGGGTAGTACGTTCACCCTCAGCATTAGCAATAACTACCGCTTCACTGCCTTCCATAACAGCGATACAAGAGTTAGTAGTACCCAGGTCAATCCCGACAACCCTACTCATTTACAACACCTCCAGATTAATATAAAAAAACTTAATGTTTTATTTGCTAACCTTCACCAGGCTGGGCCTTATAACCCGGCCATGAAGGATATACCCGGTCTGAAATTCCTCAATAACCATGTTTTCGGGGTCTTCATCATTTTCCTCAACTATCAGGGGTTGATGATACTGGGGGTCAAAAGCTTTACCCAGAGCTTCTATGGGCTCTACCCCTTCGTTCTTTATGATTTCCTGCAGACTCCTGGTAATCATCTCTACACCCTTGCTCAGTCCTTCTAAATCCTTGCTGTTACTAAACTCAGCCAGGGCTCTTTCCAAATCATCGATTACCGGAAGCAGTTTTTGAATCAGAGGAAGAAGAGCAAATTTACTGTATTCTTCTCTATCCCGTGCTGTCCGCTTTTTGAAATTTTCCAGTTCGGCTACGGCTCTCAGGTAGAGATTATAGTGTTTTCGGCTTTCCTCCTGGCTCTTTTCCAGTTCATTTTTTAGTGCAGTGATTTCATCCACTTCGTTTTCAAGACCTGTTTGTTCACTCCCCTTTTGCTCCTGCTCATCAGGCTGTGTATTTTTCAGCTGTTCTTCTCGCATCTCCATGTTCTTGTCTTCCATGGATATTAATCACCTCTATTCCATGATATCTATGTCAGAATCTAATTCGTCATTCTTCATTTTAATGACCGTATTTATACGCAGTATCGCAGTAGCCACCTCCCCGGCAGTTTTTATAGCATAATGTTTTACCGGTGCCGGGTCAAATATGCCATTATCCAATACATCTATCAGCTCACCGCTGTCAGCATCAAAGGATATGCTGTTCTTCTCATTTTTCTTTTGGGCAGCAATTATGTTTCCTAGTTTATCCAGGGGGTTAAAACCAGAATTGCCCGCCATACAGGTAAAAGGTTTCAGCAGGGCTTCCCTCAGGGCCAATATGCCATAAGAACTCATCCCTCCCGCTTCCCGAGCCAATTCCTCCAATTTACCTGCCAACCAAATCTCCAGTGCTCCCCCTCCAGGAACAATACCACCTCGCAAGGCTGCCTGTATGGCAGAGGCTGCATCCCGAGCCATACGTTCTCTTTCATCTACAACCTCCCCGGTAGAGGCACCTACAATCAAAGTAGCTGAGCTTTCACCCCGACCGCCGTAAACGCAGGTATGCTTCAGTTTTTCGTCTACTTTTACCTGTTCGGCATAACCTAAACAAGTTTTTATGACTTCCACTGACCGATTCAAGGCACTACCCTTCACTTTACGAGCTCCACTATGCTGGCAAAGCTTTTCCAGCTCCCGGGAGGAAACTCTTTGTATAGCCATTATTCCGGCTTCAGTAAGTATTTCCTCCCCCAGACTATCTATGCTCCTATCTACTACCACCAGGTTTACTCCCAGTTGGATAAGTTGGTTTAAACCCTCTTCATACTGCTGCCGAGCCTGCAGATAATACTGAAAACCAGACTCTGTCTTTAAAGCTTCCCGGTCCAAATCTTCAGGCCGTAAATCATCATCTACAACTAAAATGACAGCATCCTCAATGGTAACCGGCATTTCTTTGTTCAGGGGTTGCTTGTTTAATAATACCCCTTTGAAGACCTGGTTTTCGGTGCCTTCGCGAGCATTAATTGTATCAGCAAATTTGAAATCAACATCCAATAGCTTATCAATTCCCACCAGTCTGGCACCTTCTACCACCAATTCTGCTAAATCGCGCTGCCCCCGTCCGGCAATAAAGGCAATATCAAGAAGCCTGTCATCTTCCAGCAATTCTATTTTCAGGCTAGTTTCTTCTATTTTTTTCAGGGTTATCTCTATACCGCAATTGATTCCTTCTATAACTCGGGTAACTGGCACCCCTTTTAAAACCTGGGCAGTTCCTTCAGCCACCAGAGCCCCGGCAATTATGGTGGCAGTAGTAGTACCATCCCCCACTTCCACCTGCTGGGCACGTGCTGCATTAATAATCATTTGGGCTACCGGATGATTGACATCCATATACTTCAGTATAGTTACCCCATCATTAGTTACCACCACATCACCAAAACGGTCCACCATCATAATATCCAAACCCCGGGGACCAATAGTGCCCTCAACGGTTGATGATATAATTCTGGCTACACTGGTGTTGGTAAGCAGAGTTTGAAATTTATCGTCTTTTTCCTGATTACCAGCAAGGAGCTTATCCTGCATAATTACCCCCTTGATTAAAAGCGTTTTCTTATTATTTCTTCAATGATTTCACGAACTGAATCCAGACTGCCTGCGGCCTTCCAGTACTCCATGCGTACCGGACCCATTAAACCCATCTTACCCTGGTCTCCCCGAGTCTCATAGCCGGCAAAGACCAAACTCATTTCCTTGAAGTCTTCAGCCTGGTTTTCCTGCCCAATCCTGATATCAACTTCATCTCCTACAGATTCCGGTAACATATCCATTAGCTGGGTTTCCCCTTCCAGAAAAGCCAGTATCTTTTTTAATTTATCTACATCCTTAAACTCGGGTTCGTTCATTATATTGAGAGCTCCACTAATAATTACCCTCTTTTCATTAGAATCCTCCAACAAGCTCTCTATAGCTTCGAGAGCGCGGTCAATTACCTGACGGCGTTGCCTCATTTCATCTCTTAACTGCTGCAGGTCACTACGTTGTATTTCTTCTATTTTTTTCCCGGCCAGGACTTGATTAAACAGGCGACCAATTAACCCTAATTCCTGGGCGGTAATTGACTCCGGCACTTCAATATTGCGATGCATAACTACACCCAGGTTAGTAACCAGTAGTACCAGGGCCTTACCTGGCTCAATAGGGATAAGCTGCAGGTATTTGAACTTACTCATACGGACTGAAGGGACAATGACGAACGAAGTATATTTGGTTATTTGAGCTAAAAAATGCCCGATTTTCTGCACCAATTCATCCATTTCCTGAAAGCTATCGTCTAACAATTGCAATAAAACCTTGGTCTCTTTATCATTCAAATTCTCTTGTTCCATCATACAATCGACATAATAGCGAAAACCCTTCTGGGATGGAATGCGACCAGCCGAAGTGTAAGGCTGTTCCAGATAACCCATATCCTCCAAATCGGACATTTCGTTACGTACTGTAGCAGCGCTTATTTTCAGACCGTGTTTTTTAACTACCGCCCGGGAGCCAACTGGTTCCGCAGTTTCCACATAATCCCTGATGATTGACTCCAGAATTATTTTTTTCCTTTCATCCAGTGTCATTATCCTCACCTGCCTGTTAGCACTCTCTCTTATTGAGTGCTAATCAGTATTTACTAAAAAATAGCACCTGTTATCTCCTTTGTCAAGCCTCTGAATTATTCAATAAACTGGCATAAAACCTGATTAGACAGAAAATAACCGACTTTGGTAAACCTCAGGTGACCATTTACTATATTCAATAATTCTCTATTCCTATAATACGCAATTATTTCTTTGTATTCGCTGGTAATATCTACCCCGAAACGCTGTTTGAACTGTTCCAGGTCAATGCCGGCACATAAACGTAGACCCAGTATAAGGGCGTCAATCATTAATTCTCGTCCTGACATATCTTCCAACTCTTGAACGGGCCATGGTTTACCCACCAATAATGAATCAACGTAATTTTTTAGTTGGGGTTCATTAATATAACGACTACCATTTATAAAACTTACCGCACCGGCTCCCATACCTAAATACTCTTCTGCCTGCCAATAACGTAAGTTATGACGGCACTCATATCCGGGACGGCAAAAGTTCGATATCTCATAATGCTCAAAATCCTTACCTTCCAAGTATTCCATAGCCTGGTCGAACATATACCATTCATCATCCTCATCCAGCATTTTAAGTCGACCATCAGCCACATCTTTTCCCATAGGAGTTTCCTCCTCCAGCTGCAGCAGATATATGGATAAATGGGAAGGGTTACAATCAACCGCCTGTTTAAGACTCTGTATCCATTTGTCCACCGATTGTCCCGGTAAGCCATAGATTAAGTCCAGGTTAAAATTTTCCCAACTTCGGGAATGAAGCATTTCTATAGTTTCCATCACGGCCCTGCTATTATGTATCCGCCCCAAAAGGGTTAATTCGTCATCAAAAAAGCTCTGCACTCCTAAAGATATGCGGTTTATCCCGGCTTCCTCTAATTCTGCCAGTTTAACTTCATCCAAAGTAGCCGGGTTAGCTTCCAGGCTGACCTCGGCACCGGGCAAAAGGGCAAATTCATTGGTAACAGTTTGTAGAATAGATTTTAGCTGCCATCCATTAAGCAGACTGGGGGTACCCCCACCCAGGTATATGCTTTCCAGTTGCACTGCCGGCATTTTTTGTCCCCGCACTTTAATTTCGTTTATTAGTGCCTGAGTATATTTATCCAGATAAGATTCATCCCGCAAAGGAAGAGAAAAAAAGTCACAATAACGACATTTCTTAATACAAAAGGGAATATGGATATATACGCCCATGCTGGGCGGATTTTCAATTTTATCTGTACCCGTCAGGGTAAATTTTGAATTCTTTATTATACTACCCACCCTTAGTAGACGCGGAAGAAGTATTAACCCCTCATGGCCGTAGGACGTACCTTGAAGGGCACACGGCAACCACCAATGAAAATAGTTATATTGATATTACGAATAGGGGAAACTTCGTTTCCCACCGAAGGCTAAAGCCTCCGCTACCGTGTTAATCTGTGCCCGAAGGGTCTGTGTTATCTGTGTCTATTTCCGTATTAGTCATTTTCTATATTCATTACGGTCATGAAGGCATCTTTAGGTATTTCAACCCGGCCGATTTGCTTCATTTTCTTTTTGCCCTCTTTTTGTTTTTCCAGCAGTTTTTTCTTGCGGGTAATATCGCCACCATAACACTTGGCCAGGACATCCTTACGCATAGCCTTGACGCTCTCCCGAGCAATTATCTTACTTCCTATGCTTGCTTGTATGACTACTTCATACATCTGCCGGGGTATAATACGCCGCAGTTTTTCAACTATAGCCCGTGCCTGATAATAAGCGCGCTCGCTGTGGGCAATAACGCTCAAGGCATCTACGACCTCCCCATTCAACATGATGTCTAATTTTACCAAATCGGAAGTTTCGTAGCCAATGATTTCATAATCTAAAGAAGCATAACCGCGGGTACGGGATTTTAAAGTATCAAAAAAATCATATAGTATCTCAGATAACGGAAGTTTGTAGGTAATCATGACCCGTTTTGGGGCCAGGTATTCCATTGTAACGAAACTACCTCGTTTATCCTGGCACAGCTCCATAATCTGTCCTATATATTCGTCAGGAGCCATGATGGAAGCTTTAACATAGGGCTCCATAACCTGTTCCGTATTCTGGGCAGACGGCCAGTGGGTAGGGTTTTGTACATAAATTTCACTGCCATCAGTCAATAGTATTTTGTAGACTACACTGGGCGCAGTAGCCAACAGGCTGAGATCATACTCTCGTTCCAGCCTCTCCCGAACAATTTCCAGGTGCAAGAGACCTAAAAATCCGCAGCGAAAGCCAAACCCCAAGGCATCAGAAGATTCTGGTTCGTAAAAAAGGGAGGCATCGTTTAATTTCAAACGTTCCAGGGCATCCCGTAATTTCTCGAAATCATTATTTTCCAAAGGATACAGTCCGCAATATACCATGGGCTTTACTTCCTCGTAACCAGGTAAGGCCTTGTCCGCAGGCCGAGAAGCCTCGGTTATGGTATCACCTACCCGGGTATCTTTTACGTTTTTTATCCCCGCTGCCAGGTAACCGACTTCACCAGCACCAAGTGACTCAACTTCGGTCATATCAGGAGAGAATACTCCGATTTCAGCCACTTCAAATTCCTTGCCGCTGGACATCATCCGGATAGTGTCGCCCTTACGCAAACTACCAGAAAATACTCTGATATATGATATGGCTCCCTTATAGGAATCAAAAAAAGAATCAAATATCATGGCTTGCATGGGACCATTTTTATCACCTTGTGGCGGTGGCGTACGCTCAATTATAGCTTCCAAAACCTCTTCTATTCCCGTACCTAATTTGGCAGATATAGGTAATATCTCCTCTTGCTCTAGACCCAGTACATTCTCCATTTCCTGTTTGACCTGGTCGAGCTGGGCACCGGGAAGGTCTATTTTATTAACTACCCCTATAATCTCCAGGTTCAGTTCCATGGCGAGATATACGTTGGCCAGGGTCTGGGCCTCAATTCCCTGGGAAGCATCCACTACTAATAGAGCACTTTCACAGGAAGCCAGGCTACGGGATACCTCATAGGTGAAATCTACATGCCCCGGGGTGTCTATTAGATTCAGAATATACTCTTCCCCATTACGAGCCCGGTATTTCAGCCGAACCGGCTGTAGTTTTATGGTTATGCCCTTCTCCCTTTCTAAATCCATGTTATCCAAAACCTGGTCCCGCATTTCCCGTTCACTTAAAGCCCCGGTAAATTGCAGCAAGCGGTCAGCCAGGGTAGACTTACCATGATCAATATGGGCTATTATACTAAAGTTTCTAATATTATCTTGCAATGTATAACCTCCGCGTTTAAATATATCAAAAAGACCGTTCCCGTGATATATTCAGCGATTTTTGCCGTAGATTTAATTATACCTGATTAATTTTTTCTCTTCAATTAACGATTGGGGCAGGCTTTGCAAAAAAATGTGAGCTAAGCCTGGCCGGAAAAACGTTGCCTTAACATGTTTAAAACCAGTTCACTTTCTTCCAGTTTGAACAGGTAAATAAGAACTGCATAAAACAATGCTCCCAGTACAATACCAGTACTAACGCTTATAAGCAGGTTAAGCTTGAAAGCGAATCCCAGTATACCCAAAAGGTAACTTGTCGCTTGTCGAACTACCCCGTACATTAGGAGGGAGACCCCGGTAGAAATAGTAAAACTGAGCAGTATTTTGCTCCCCCCCAGCTTTCCTACCTTTAGTCTTAGTATAGTCAGCAGTAAAACCAAGTTTAGTATACCAGCCAACGAATAGGCCAGAGCCAGGCCCTTATGCCCCATGGGCCCAGCAGATAAATTAATAGAAAGAAATATATTCCCAGCAATGGTAATAGCAGCAACAATTACCGGGGTTAAAGTATCCTTCAGAGCATAGAAACTGCGGTTTAATACCTGTATAGAGGAATAAGCAAACAGCCCAAAACAGTAAAAAAATAAAGCTTCACTAGTTGTAGTTGCCATGGCTGCTGTAAACTCACCCTGCTGAAAAAGCAGCTTAATCAGGGGTTCACCAATAGCCATAAGCCCCAGTGATGCCGGAATAGTTACCAGAAAAATGGCTCTTAAGCCCAATGAACTGCTGCGCTTGAACATATCCAGTTCTCCCCGGGCTGTAAGGGCAGTCATGGTAGGAAATATGGCAGTTGCAATAGAAACGGCAAAAATACCAATAGGCAGGTTCATAATTCTTTGAGCCAAATTAAGGACGCTAATGGTCCCAGCCCCCAGGCCGGAAGAAAGATTCTGAGTAACAAAAAGATTTAGCTGAACTACTCCTAGCCCGGCCAATACCGGAATCATTAAAATTATAATCTGGCGAAAACCTTTGTCCCGATAGTTAAAGGAAAAGGTGTATTTCATGCCCACCTTACGCAAAGCTGGTATCTGAACCGCAAAATTCAAAACCGCACCAATAACTACTCCATAAGAAAAAGCTGCTATCCCCAGATATTTTACAAAGGCCAGACCAACAACTATGATACAAAGGTTATATAGGAGACTGCCCAGGGCCGGAGCGGCAAAATGGTTATAAGAGTTCAAAATACCCATAGCAAAACCATTCAAGGCCATAAAAAACGTCTGGATAAACATTATGTGGGTAAGGGTTACGGCCAGGTCAATATACTGGGCGGGCAAGCCTGGAGCCAGTAAAACCACCAGGGGACGGGTGTAGACATAGGCAAATATGATAAGTACCAGTAAAAACACCAGGGTATAATTAAATACTATACTGGCTGATTTCCAGCCTTCGTCTTCACGATTGGTAGCCACACAAGCCGAAAAAATAGGAATAAAAGCAGAACTTAAGGCTCCCCCGACTAATAACATATATAAAAAGTCAGGTATAGAAAATGCCGCCCGGTAAGCATCAGTTATGTAGTTCTGGCCAAATATAGTGTATAAGGCCATTTCCCGGCCATACCCTAAAATCCTGGAGATAATAACCGTAACCATTAGGAGTATTGCAGCTCGGGCGACATGCTTTCCGGTATTACTCAAATTCTCAACTCCAGTAATATGAAAATAGAACGGGATTAGACACTGAATACACTGATTGCTTATGAAAAACACTGAAATTTATATTTTTTAAGGATAGCGAAGGCTAAAGCCTCCGCTACAGACCACGAGGCTTAAGAAACAGTAGCAATTTTTTGTAGGGGCAGACCCATGTGTCTGCCCTGCCGACCACTGAACCCCGGAGGTTTTCCTCATTCATAGAGGAAAACGGCGTCAAAAATTGTCCAAATTTTTTTCAGGTAGTCGATTATGTCATAAAAAAGCTCCTTGGGTTTTCCCCCCATTGACTGCAGGTCGGTGCCGAGCTTGTCCAGGGAGTAGTCATAACTATTGCCCAGAGCCTCTACCTTTATGTCTCCCTGATTATAATCCAAATTCAAAACTGCCTGACGCTCTTCCCGGGTCAGGCTGTTAATACCCTGATTGCTGGTATTAAGTCCTATTATTACTAAAAATATAAGACCGGCAAGTATAACTAGTTGATGCCATCTCATCGAAGTACTTCCTCCTCCAGAACCTCTAGCAGTATATGCGCAAAAAGTTCCCCGGCATATTTGGCTTCAGCAAACGAATTATAATCACTACCCACCTCTAGTAACAAAGCATGGTCAAAAAACTCCTGATTATAAGTACCTGACTTGGTCCTGACCCCTTTCATCAATCCGGGATACATCTCTTCACCCTTATGATATAATTTTTTGGCAAATGCCAAATTATCCTGCCAATGCGGATGTTCTTTACGTTCATCAGTACCAACTATAATAAGTATACGAGCTGCCTTTTTGCCTCTTACATTAATAGTGTCCGCACTTTCTTTTCCCGGTATGCTATCCCGATGAATATCAAAAAGTGCCAACAGCCTTTTTTTTGAATCGAGAGTCTTTTTTACTGTTTCCCGGGAATTAGTATAACTTTTATCATAATCAGGATAATCGTGAATAGTGTCAATAAAATCAGCCTGCATTCCTGCCAACTGTAGTTGAGTGCCAATCACAGCGGCAACACTGTTTACCAGGCCTCTTTCTCCATCACAGCGGGCTTTGCCACTATCCGGGATATAAGTTTCGGCACTATGAGTACAGTATAATACTACCTGATAATCTTCTAAAGATTGATAATATTTTGTTTCCAATTTATTTTTGTCCTGACCAAAGGGAAGATTTATATCTGCCAGGCTTTTATGGGTCATTGGCCTGGTTACCTGCTGTCCCCGGGAAACAGGCACTTGTAAATTAGCTACCATAAGATTTTCCGGCATTTCCCGCTTAAACTCTGCTAACCAGTGTTCAGCTTTGTTATTATGCCCGGCCAGGGCTACACTGTTTAATGCCAAAAGATTAATAGCTACTCCCGGCCTAATCCTTATGGCTGCCTGGGGTAGGCCTTCCAACTTTACTTTATTAATAATAGTAAAATCAATCCCTACCCCGGCTATTATAACTATTAATAATAGCTGTAGAAGAATAATGTTTTTAATAAAATTAATAAAATTTTGACCGTGCATCCTGTCCACCTCCCCATCTCACATCTTATTAAGCTTATGGTTGTAGCAAGATGAATATTCCCATCTACTTTTTATTGCTTTTTAAATCTGATAATGCTATAGTATTCCTGTTAGCTTCGCATATGAGGAGGTGAAGGTGTGCCAAAAAGTAAAACTCCGGCCAAGAGAGCCAGAAAAGCTGAGGAAAATCGGCTTAGAAATAAAGCTTATAAGAGCAGGCTAAAAACAGCTATCAAAAAGTATGAGGTGGCACTAGAAGAAGGTAATGAGGAAGCTGCCAGAGACCGCTTGTTAGAAGTAACCTCCCTGATTGATAAAAACGTAAGCAAGGGAGTATTGCATAAGAATACAGCAGCCCGGCATAAATCCAGCCTGGTTAAGAAATTAAATGCTATAGGTCAATAAAAATAAACCTGTCTGAAGACAGGTTTATTTTTTACTGCATATCTCAATGAGGAGACCTTCCATAATAGTCTTTTCATCCTGACTGGTGCTTTTAAACTTGATATCAGCGTCCAGAAATTTTTCAAACAAATATTGAATTTCATCCCAGCTAAAATTATGGACCTGGCCTGATAGTCTTCTAACTGCAAAGTCCTTCATTCCGGTCAGCCGGGATATTTCCTTTATATCAGTACGGTTTTCCTGGTAATACTTGATTTTACCCAGGGAAACAAACTGACGCACTATCATAAATAGTATGAAAACCGGGTGTTCCCCCTGTTCTAACAATTGATAAAATGCTTGGCATGATGCCTGTAGATCTCTGTCTAGCAGAGCATTAGTAAGTTTAAAAACCTTGATTTCATCCCTGCTGCTCAGCTGTTCTTCGATATCCTTTGCACTAATGGTCTGGTCCTCTGTTATCAGACAGAGTTTTTCAATCAGGTTGTATAAATAATACATGTCCTGTCCACTTCTTACCATCAGACTGAGTCCTGCATTATCAATTTTGTAACCACGAGCGGAAACTTCCTCTTTAATCCAGTTGGCCAGTTCCTGTGGTTTAGCAGACTTACATTCAATAACTGTGGTTTCTTTATTTAACAGCTTTACCAGTGCATTGCTGCCATTATATTCTGATACCGTTATTATCAGGGTTTGACCCGGACTCTCCTGCTGTAAATAGTCCTGTAAAACCTTTAATATTTCTTGATTGCGGCTAGTTTTGCGTCTGGATTTACCCAGCCAGGAAGGCCTTTTGATGACAACCATCCTTTGCCAGGAAAATAGTGGACTAAATTCGAGTTCTTCCAATAACCGGAGAGGGCTTAGTTCGTCTCCATCCAGGTAAAGCAGTTCTACTTCTTCTCCGCTCTTTTCCTGCATTATAGAGTGAATTTCCTTTATTTTTTGGTCTATTAGGAATGCTTCCTCACCCCAGATGAAGTATGTATTATTAGTAGCCATATAGTTACTCCTTATTTTTCTGTTTTTAGTTACCTCAGTACATTTTATAATATCATATTTATCTTTATCGCTAAAACATAGAAAATGCCTCAATACGTTACCATTTAAGCCAGGCCAGTAGCCTGCGCAAGCTATACCTCCCATTAAAGAGCATTAATACCAGTGGTCTTTTCTTAGCCTGTAACTCCCGCCATAACCTGATGAAAAATACTAGAGCCAACAATGCTGATAATAACTCGGACGCAGAAAAGGCCAGCCATATACCCTGGATAT
>DUMX01000158.1 GCA_012839665.1 Gelria sp. | reverse complement strand
GTCAGAATTAAAACTTTGTGCGCCCAGGTAGCTAATAATATCTCCAATGTTTTAATTATTGGTGAAAGTGGGACTGGTAAAGAATTATTTGCCCATGCCATACATAGTAGCGGTTACCGTCGCAACCATCCATTTGTACGCATTAATTGTGCCTGTATTCCAGAAAACTTATTAGAATCGGAATTATTTGGTTATGAGGAAGGTTCTTTTACCGGAGCTAAAAAGGGCGGAAAAATTGGGAAAATTGAACTTGCCCACGGAGGAACGCTTTTCCTGGATGAAATCGGTGAATTACCACTTATGATGCAAGCCAAATTATTAAGCTTTCTTCAAGAAAGAGAATTTGAGCGTATCGGAGGCAATGAACTTATACAATCTGATGTTCGAATAATAGCAGCTACTAATACTAATCTCAAAGAAGCCATAGCCCAGGGTAGTTTCAGAGAAGACCTTTATTATCGCCTTAATGTAGTATCTATTCTCATCCCTCCGCTTAAAAATAGACTGGATGATATTGAAATCCTGGTAAAACATTTTATTAGAAAAATAAATCGAAAACTAAATACGACGATAGTAGGCATAGATGAAGAGTCTCTTACCCTATTAAAATCTTATGAATGGCCAGGTAATATAAGGGAACTAGAAAATATAATTGAGCGGGCTATTAATCTAGCCAGCCTGGATAAGCAAAAAATCATTCAAACCCAATATCTACCTACCCTGCAAACCCATAGGTTTTTAAACCATACTCCCAAACTATCACTTAACCAGGCTGTTGAAAATTTAGAATACCAAATGATTAAAGATACTCTTAAAAAGAATAATTTTAACAAAGCAGCGACGGCAAGGTCGCTGGATATTCACCCATCGGTATTATACCGTAAGTTAAAAAAATATAAAGTCGTGTAGTAGTATATTGCACTTCTGCAACGAATATTTTATACACGAACATTAAACGCAAACTAGCTAATAACTCCATTTATTTTGCAATTTTGCAATTAATTAATGCTTTTTTGCAATTACCTTTCTACCAAGTATCTCTTTTTTGCAAGCATGTATCTCATTTTGCGATACATGCTTTTGCCTTTATACTGGGGTTTGTTCAACCCGGTATCGCATATCGCTACTCTTTGCAGACATTTCCTTATTTTACGTTAATTGCTGTATGCCCCTATATATTTGCATTTATTCCTCCTTTGGGTAAACTGGCATATATTTTGCATCTATTTATAAGTGCATCCAATTTTATCTGGGGAGGTGATGTAACAGACATTTTAGCACCTTAATTCTGCTTCCAGATTAAGCAGACTTAAAATGTGTTGTTTTTGGCTTTAAAATTTTTCCCCCGCTATTTATCAAGAAAGGAGTGTTCGTTTTTGAAAGATGTAGTAATCGTAAGTGCATGTCGAACTGCTATTGGCAGGTTTCTTGGCAGCCTTAAAGATGTCCCGGCTAAAGATCTAGCCATTACTGCAGGCAAGGCGGCTGTAGAAAAAGCTGGCATACCTGCAGATATAATTGATGAAATTGTAATGGGTGAAGTCTATCCCCATATGCAAGGCTCGCTTCCTGCACGTCAAGTTGGCCTGGCAGTTGGCCTACCGGTTAGAAGTAATGCCTGTAATGTAAATCAAAACTGTGCTTCCGGAATGCGGGCTCTTGATATAGCCTGCACTAATATAATGGCAGGTAAAACTGATATTGCATTGGTAGTTGGGGTAGAAAATATGAGTGCTACTCCTTATATGATACCCAAAGGCAGATCAGGATATCGGATGGGACCGGGTACGATTGAAGATGCCATGCTTCATGATGGGCTTTTTGATGGATTAGTCCCCGGTCATATGGGACTTACTGCGGAGAATATTGCTGAAAAGTATGGAATTACCCGTCAGGAAAGTGACGAACTGGCACTTTTAAGTCACCAACGCGCCACCCGAGCAGTAAAAGAAGGTACCTTCAAACGTGAAATTGTTCCCGTAGAAATTAAAACTAGAAAAGGCGTAACTTATTATGAAACTGATGAACATATGATTCCAGATGCTAGCCTGGAGACCATGAGTAAATTACGCCCGGCTTTTAAAAAAGATGGGGTCGTGACCGCTGCTAATGCCTCCGGTATAAATGACGCAGCCGCAGCGGTAGTAGTTATGTCTAAAGACAAAGCTGCTGAGCTAGGTGTAAAACCGTTAATGAAGATGATAAATATTGTAGCTGAGGGGGTAGCCCCTGAAGTTATGGGATTAGGTCCGGCAGTGGCCATTCCTAAAAGCTTAAAACAAGCCGGTCTCAAGTTTGAGGATGTTGATTACTGGGAAATTAATGAAGCTTTTGCTCCACAATTTCTGGGTGTAGGACGTATGCTTAAGGATGATTTTGACATAGAACTGGATATGGAAAAATGCAATCTCAATGGTTCCGGTATAGCTTTGGGCCATCCGGTAGGTTGCACCGCTCTGCGTATTGTAGTCTCCCTGTATTATGAACTGGAAAGACAGGGTAAAACTATTGGCGGTGCCTCGCTTTGTGTAGGTACCGGACCGGCACTGGCTTCACTCTGGACCAGAGATATATAGATAAAAACATTTAAGGGAAGATTTAACTCAAATTTTAGGCAGTAACAAAGCGTAAAATGATTGGAGGAGATTTAATGGCTGCCAATTTTGCCTATTTAAATACCAGGGACCTGGAGTTTATTATCCAAGAATGGCTCCCCAGTGATAAAGTTTTCGCCTATGACCAATTTAAGGACTATTATTCGAAAGAAGACGTTAATGCGTTTCTAGCTCCGGTATTAAGAATGGCCAAAGAAGTGGTGGAGCCAACTAATGAAGATGGTGACACTAACCCTGTAAAAATGGAAGATGGTAAGGTAGTTCTTCCTGAAAGTTTCGGGCCGCTATTTCATAAGCTGCAATCCGAAGGCTGGGGTACCAGTAATATTGATAAATCAGAAGATGCCATGATTATGCCCCATATATTAAGTGGGGCAGTTAACGAATTGCTCTGTGCGGCTAACCCGGTCTTCTATCCTTATATCCTGCTGACCAGTGGAGCTGCCGATCTGATTCAAAGTTTTGCTGACGATGACCTGAAAGAGATTTTCCTCCCCAAAATGATGGACGGAACCTGGGCTGGTACTATGTGTTTGACTGAACCCAGTGCCGGGTCAGATGTAGGTGATATCCTTTCCAAAGCTTATCCTACCGATGACCCCCGCATGTTTAAAATTAAAGGTCAAAAGATTTTTATTACCGGTGGAGATAATGATTTTACCGACAATATTATCCACCTTTACCTGGCCCGAATTGAAGGTGCCCGGCCGGGGACTGCTGGTATTTCCTTGTTTATCGTACCCAAATTCTGGGTTAATGAAGATGGCAGCTTGAGCGATAATGATGTAATTACCACCGGGGTAGAGCATAAGCTGGGCCAACACGGCTCCGCCACCGCCTCCCTGGCTTTTGGCGATAATGATAATTGCCGGGGTTGGCTGCTGGGCAAAAACCCATTAGAAAACGACGGCAGGGGTGAAGGCATGGCTCAAATGTTTCAGATGATGAACCTGGCCCGCCTGGAAACTGGTCATATGGCCCACTGCTGTATCGCTAATGCTTTCTATAATGCCCGCGATTATGCCAAGGATAGAGTACAGGGACGTCCCTTTACTAATCCTCGCGGCGATAGGATTAGCATTATTAATCATGAAGATATCCGTCGTACCCTGATTATGGGTAAAGCTTACATGGAAGCTACCCGGGCTATGCTGATGAAAGCACTGTTTAATTTTGATATCCGGGAACATGACCCTGATCCAGAGGAAAGACAAAAAGCTGCAACCTATGTAGATATTGTAACTCCGTTATGTAAGGCTTATCCCAGTGATGAAGGCTGGTGGCTCTGTAGTGAAGCCATTCAGGTTTATGGTGGTTATGGATTCTGTGAAGAATATCCGGTAGCTCAAATTGCCCGTGATATGAAGATTTACTCCATTTGGGAAGGCACCAACTTCATTCAGTCCCTGGACCTGGTAGGCCGTAAAATGGGTATGGCCAAAGGTGCTGCCTTTGCTGCATTTATGCAAGAAATAAAGGATTTCTTTACTGCCCACAAAGATACAGCTGAACTTAAGAAAGAATTTTCCAATCTGGGCAAAGCTCTGGAAGCTTATGATAAGATTCTTGCCACCTTAAATGAATGGAAAGGTACCAATACTTCCCTGATTCCGACCTATTCACGCCGGGTACTAACTGCTACCTCGCAGCTCCATGCCGGACATCTGCTCTTGGACCAGGCCTTAATTTGCCTGCAAAAGATGAATGAATTGGGCCCAGACCATTTTGATTATAAGTTCTACAAAGGGAAAGTAGAAGCTACCCGTTGGTATCTCAGAAATGTCGTGCCTAACATATGGTGTATGGCTGACATTATCACCGATGGCGATACTTCCGCCCTGGATATTGATTTAGAATCTTTCGACTACTAGTAGCATAGATTAAAAAAGCTATGGCAGAGGTCATCCACCTCTGCCATAGCTAAATAAATATGTAACTTCCCCTTTTAATTCCCCTTCAAAGAAGAAGTGCTTTGTCGCTTCTTCTTTGATTTTTAGACACCAAAAAATAAAGAGGTATGTTAACATACCTCTTTATGTTTTTTGTCTTGCTTACTTTTTACCTGATTTTTTCTTCTTGCCTTTAGTTGGTTTTACCGCAACTGCTTCTTTGAGGGATTTACCAGGTTTAAATGCCGGAACTTTGGTAGCAGGAACTATAATTTCTTCCCCCGTTGCCGGACTTATAACTTTTCTTTCTTTCCGGTCACGTACTTCAAAGCTACCAAAGCCGATAATTTGAACCTTTTCGCCATTTGCCAACGCCTGCTGGATAGTTTCTACCAGTGCATCCAGAGCTTTAGCAGCATCCTTCTGAGTGACCTCAGCTTTCTCCGCCAAAGATTTAACAAGTTCCGATTTATTCACGACTAGTCCTCCCTTTAAATTTATTAGCCATATTTTACATTCCCCAAAGAAAGGGTAATTCCTGCTACTAAATCAAAATATTTTAATATTTTTAAAAAATATTTAAATTTAGTATGGGTATTTTATATTTTACCATTATTACGACACTTTATGCACACAAAAGCCTATCTTAAGGTAATTACCCGCCAAAGAGGCAACAGAAACCTAATAATAATGCTAATCTATTATCTCCATTATGGTAATTGAGCGGTCAGTAGCCAGGTTATAAAAATCATCCCCCACCATAACAATCGGCCTGGTAGGTTGGGAAGGATCAACATAGATTACTATTCCTATTTCATCGTTGGAAAGTAAAACTTCATTACCAACATAAAAATTAGTGATTTTATCATAAAATACTTTGGAAATCCTGGGGTCAAGCTTACCAAAAGACTCCTGCCAAAGAATTTCTGCTGCCGTATAGGGAGACCTTTTACTGGAATAAACCCGGTCTGAGGTTACGGCATCATATACATCAGCTACTGCAACTACAGAAACGTAAAGATTTTTGCTGTAACCCTTAGTTCCCATTGGATAACCGGAACCATCCGCTCTTTCATGATGCATAAGGGCAGAATTAGTAATATTACTACTTATCCATTCATATTGAGTAAGGAAATTATATCCCAGCAAGGTATGCTTTTTCACCTCATTAAATTCTGTTTCAGTTAATTTATCGGGTTTATTTAAAATACTATCGTCGACAAAAACTTTACCGATATCATGTAATAGGCCGGCTTGCCCTAATTCCTTTAGTATTTCATGGTTACATTTCAACCATCGCCCCACAAGTATACAAAGTAAAGCAACATTAACCGAGTGGGTAAACAAATAATCATCCTTTTCTTTCATCAGTCGCATTTGACGAAAAAGGTCGCTGGCTTCAAAAACCTGTTCCAACAGTAAATCTGTAACAGCGCTTATCTCATCAAATTCCAAAGGTTTACCCAGTTTGGCACCGAGCATAAAAGATTTAACTACATCGAGAGAATCACCATAAACATCCTCAAATTGTCTCCCTGATTTAACTATAGTCTTACTGTCCATTATAAAAACATCATCAATTCTACGCATGCGCAGACTATCCAGTTGTTCTTGGGTTATTATTGTGCCTTTGGATAACAAGAGCTTAGAATCATAGCTAAATAAGTCCTTCCCCAGGGTGACTCCAGGTTTTAAGCTACTAACCTTAATTTTAAGCATCGGAATATACCTCTCTAAACATGCGTAATTACATTAGTATTCGATAAATAGCCCTGTTTTCCCTTTTTATACCTTGGAAATTAGTGAAAATAGGCCCGGTTAATATACATAAATTCTAATTTTCGTGCATACGGGGTTAAAAAATCTCCTTAATACACTGCGGCGAGATGCCTGGTATCAATCCCACCTGCAGGTTACGGTCAGCCAATTTGGAATTCAGATAATCAATTAGTAAAGGAACGACAATGGCTTCTGTACCCTGGTGGCCGGCATCAATTACTTTAAGCCCTACCGCTTCTGCATCTTTGGCCTCATGGTATTTCAGGTCCCCAGTTACCAACAAATCAATATCCTGGCCCATAACCCGGTCTATCAAACTGGCACCAGAGCCGCTTATGACCGCAACATTTTTCACCATACTGTCCAAATCCCCTACTACGCGCAGCGATTTAACCCCCAGGAGTTCTTTAACCTGAAGGGCATAATCCTGCAAGCTTATTTCTTGAGCCAAACAGCCTTTGCGTCCCGGGCTGAATACCCGCCCTTCATTTTCCAACCGATAAAGGTCATAGGCCACTTCTTCATAAGGATGAGCCTGATGCATACTTTTTAAAACCTTTTTTAAATCGTGCTCATAAATTATAGTTTCCAAGCGAAACTCATCCACCTCTTCCAATTGCCCGGTTTTCCCGATAAAAGGATTAGTATCCTGGCCTGGTCGAAAGGTACCAGTCCCCCGGACTCTAAAAGTACAATCAGAATATTCACCGATGTAACCTGCTCCGACCGCGCATACAGCCGCCCTCACTTCCTCCAGATGAGTAGCCGGAACAAAAACCACTAGTTTAAGCAGCGCTTCCCTACTGGCCGGGTACAGCGGTTCTATGTCAACCAGGCCCAGTCTCTCCGCCAGAGCCTGGTTCAATCCTCCTGCTGCTGCATCCAGGTTAGTATGGGCAGAATATACGGTTATATCAGCAGACACCAGGGTTTTAATCATTTTACCTACAGGTGAAGCATAATTAATGTTCTTAACCGGCTTAAAAAACAAGGGGTGATGGGTAATAATCATATCCACCTGCTGTTCAACCGCTTGTTTTAATATAAAAGGGTCCAAATCTAGTGCTATAAGTATACGGTCTACTTTTTTATCACTACTCCCTATCTGTAGACCGCTATTATCCCAATCCTCCGCTAAATATAGAGGAAATTCTTCCTCCAGCAAAGTCATTATGTCTTTAGCCTGTACTGTCATTTAAAATCGCCTCCAGTTCCTTAATTTTACCCTGATATTCATCCGCCCCCGTATCGGCAGTAGCCTCACCTTTTATTATCATTTCCGTAAGAATTAACAACCATATTAAAAACCCCGGCCTGATAATAGACCGGGGTTAGCAATATATCCTTTAATTACTTCACTTCTGGCAAATCCTTTATACTGACCGCCAGTTCCTCATCCGAAAATTCTACATCTTCGGTTTCCCCGGCCAGGAATTTATCATAAGAGTACAGGTCCAAGTTCCCGTGACCACTCAAATTAAAGACTATGGTGCGGGTAACCCCTTCCTCTTTAGCCTTCAAGGCTTCATCAATAGCCGCCCGAATAGCATGAGCCGACTCCGGAGCCGGAACAATACTTTCCGTGCGGGCAAAAAGCATAGCTGCTTCAAACGCAGCGTTTTGTTTTACAGCTATAGCCTCAATAAGGCCATCATGATAAAGCTGGCTAAGCAAAGGAGCCGCTCCATGATATCGTAAACCACCGGCATGTATCCCCGAAGGTACAAAATCATGTCCCAGGGTATACATTTTCATAGCCGGAGTAAGCCCCACCACATCGCCATAATCGTAAGCAAATATACCTTTGGTAAGCGTGGGACAGGCTGCCGGTTCTACTCCCAGCAGGCGGATCTTTTTACCTGCCAATTTGTCTGGTATAAAAGGAAAAGCAATACCTGCAAAATTACTGCCTCCACCACAACAGCCAATCACTACATCAGGATAATCATCAACCATATCCATCTGCAGCTTTACTTCCTGCCCAATGATACTCTGATGTAAACATACATGATTAAGGACACTACCCAGAGAGTAGTTAGTATCATCGCGCGATACAGCATCTTCCACCGCTTCACTAATAGCCATTCCCAGGCTGCCAGGAGTATCGGGGTCTTTTTCCAGGGCCTGGCGGCCAGCTGCAGTTAAATTACTAGGACTGGGAATACAGGTAGCGCCATATAGTTCCATTATGGAACGGCGATAAGGCTTCTGGAAATAACTAACTTTTACCATATATACCATAGCTTCCAGCCCAAAAAGCTTGCAGGCCAGCGATAGTGCAGTACCCCACTGTCCGGCACCTGTTTCCGTACTTATTCTCTTAATCCCCTGGATTTTATTAAAGAATACCTGGGGCAAAGCTGAGTTAAATTTATGGCTACCCACCGGGCTAATGCCCTCATACTTATAATAGATACGACTGTTAGTATCCAAAGCCTTTTCCAGGTTATGAGCCCGGAATAAAGGCGAAGGCCGGTATTGTTTATAAAGTTCCCTGACCTCGGCCGGAATTTCTATAAACCTCTCATCAGAAACTTCCTGTGCAATTAGCTCACGGGCAAATATAGGTTCCAAATCTGCTGGTGTTAACGGTTGCATAGTCTGGGGATGTAAAGAAGGTGCCAAAGGATTGGGCATATCTGCCTGAACATTGTACCAGAATTTCGGTATCTTCTCCTCGGGCAGAATAATCTTGGTTAGCTCGGCTCTACTCATCTCAACTAATCTCTCCTCTCATAATATTTAATTGTTTATGAAATTTAATATACCACAGCATAATAGCCAGTGCAAGTGGGAAGCGCCTTGTTGGCCTGTAGGTAGTTTCCGATACCTACATAAGAGGATTAATCAATTGGTAACGTTAGTAATATTTCAGTCCCTTCTCCTTTCTGCGAGTGAATTTTTACTTGAGCTCCAATAGTATGAGTCCGTTCTTTTAGGATTGCCAAACCCATACCTCCATTTTTTTCGAAATCCAGTTGTGATAAATCAAAACCACATCCATTATCTTTTAAATATGTGGTGAAAAAAAGCTCCCCAAAATCAATATTCAAGTCAATACTGGATGCACCGGAGTGTTTGGCTGCGTTTTGAATCATTTCCTGGATTATTCTAAACAACATAACTTCAACAGAAAATTCCAGGCGGTAGGGCTCTCCAGTAATATTAAAGTTTATCGGAATTTGATAAATTAAGCATATCCGCTTAATTTGATGTTTTAAAGCTACTAAAAGCCCCATGTCTTCCAACAATGGAGGTCTAAGGTCGGAAATAACTCCTCGCATTTCTACAATAGTATCACTTAAGAGATTCTCCAATAAACTCATTTTTGCCAAAGCCCTGGCAGGTTTATCTGGTAAAATATTCCGGACTGCTCTAATTTCATATAGAGTTCCAACAATCATCTGAAGCACACCATCATGAATATCAGCAGCTATCCGATTTCTTTCTTCTTCCTGAGCACTAACCAGATGAGTCAGTAAAATTCTCTGTCGCTCTCGTTTTTCTTCAATTTGTTTGGTTGCTAAAGCCAGTTTTTCAATCTGGTCAGATAAACGTTCGGACATGAGGTTAAAAGCGTTAGATAGTTCCTCAAGTTCGTCCCCGGAGTCTATTTTAATTTTTTGATGGAGATTGCCCATCGCCATAACTTTAGTAGTAGCAATTAATTTCTCTATAGGTTTGACAATCATGCGTGCAAACCCCATTGAAAGAATAACCAGAAAAATAATAATCAATAAAAGAACTTGCAACCATCTTTTCATTGTATCTTTTACTGGTGGCTGCATAGCTTTATCTGATACGGTAATTAAAACACTTCCAGGAAAAGTCCTGGTTGGTGAATAAGCCACCCAGCAATAGCTTCCGGTTTCCTCGTTTTTATACGAGAAAATACCCTGTTTACCTTGTTTGGCCAGGTTAAAAGCGGAATTATTGGACACATTTGTCTCTTCATATACCTGTTTATAATCAGAATGAATAATGACGTTTCCTTCAACATCTGTAACTGCGATATTTGATATTTGACGGCTCCCAGTCTTGTTAACTAAATTATTTTGCAGTTGTTTCAGAGATATCTCCGCACCAATAACTCCAGTTACATAGCCGTTATCCTCAAGAATAGGCACAAAAATTGTCAGAATCATCTGTCCCGTTGCCCTGGAGAAAGTACGTTTGGATAGTACTGGTTTACCTGAATCTAAAACTTCCTTAAACTCTGCCCGGTCAGAAATTAATAAAGAATCATCTCCGTGCCAAACTAAACTAGTATAGACTTCCCCTGCCTGGTTAGCAGCAAATAAATTTACCAGATTTGAATCCAAATTAAGAACTTCAATAAATCGATTCATGGTTTCTCTGGGGTTTCCATTCTTTACCTGGGGATTCTGTGCAATGGTCATTAATAATCTGATAGTATCCTCAATAAACATATCAACATTAGAACGAACTATCTCACCAGTTCCAGCGGCACTATCAATCATCTTCTTTTTACCAAACGATATATTTTCCTCTATTAAATAATAGGCAAACACAATAAGGGGAATGATTATACATACGAAACAGGCTATTAGTTTGTTCTGGAGACTTACCTTAAACATAAACGTATCTCCATCCTATTCACTTAACCATAGCTGTTTCATTTCATACCATTCCTGTGAAGCATGGACAAATCCCTTTACCTTCTGGTTCATAATAATAGGGGCCAAATCATTAACAATGGGAATATGCCACAGATCGGCCATGACCAATTCATTTGCCCTGCGGTATAATTCGGCTCTGGTTTTTGGATTTGGTTCAGCCCGGGCAGTATCAAGTAAATTATCTACCTGGGGATTACAGTAGCGGTTAGTATTATATCCACGAGGTGAGGAGTTGTCCGAGTTTACTATTATATCTATCCAATAGTCAGCTGTCATTCCCCAGGACATTTGGTTCATTCCCACTTCGGGTTCAATGCCGTTCCTCCATTGGTCAATATAATCAATCCATTCATAAGTTCGTATTTTAACATTAATATTAACCTTCCTTAGGTCTCTCTGAATTGATTTAGCTATAGAAACCGGCAGTATTTGACCTGACCCCGAAACTGATGTATGTAGAACCAAATCAAAGCCATCGGGGTAACCTGCCTCAACTAACAGAGCTTTTGCAGATGCAATATCATAAGGAGGACTTTTATAATCCGGGTCAAAAGAAAGGTTGGTTGGGGGAATTAATCCATGAGCAGGTCGAGCAGTATTTGCCAGCAACTCCTGTGCCAATCCGTTCTTATTTATTGCCATAGCCATAGCTCGGCGAACTCTAATATCGGCAAAGATAGGGTTAGTGGTATTCAAGGATAAATACCAGACATGAGCCTTGGTGGTCCTGGCAACAATAAACCCATCCTCCTCCAGTTCTTTAATACTCCTGGGGGAGGGGGCGAAAATCATATCAACATCCCCTACTTGTAAGGCGTTGACCCGGGCAGCCGGTTCTGGTATTGACCAGAACACAACCTTGTTTAAATAAGGTTTTACACCCCAATATTCCTGGTTTTGCATCAGCACTACTTTCTTTTCGCTAATCTCAACCACCCTGAAAGGACCCGTCCCAATAGGATGTTCTCCAATTCTTCCATTTCCCCACTTTTCCAGTGCTGCGGGACTAATAATTCCTGCCGATCCCAATCCTCCTTGAACCAGTACAATGGGAAATTCAAAAAAAGGTTGAGTAAACTTAAACCTGATAGTTAATCGATCAACTGCCTCAATAGATTCAAGGTCTTTCCATAAATAACAAGCAATTTCTGCAGCTTTTGAGTTGAAATATGGTGAATCTCGATTAGATGCTCGCTCAACATTAATCTTTACAGCTTCGGCATCAAAAGATGTACCATCATGAAATTTAACATCATCGCGCAGGTAAAAAGTAAAAACCCTTCCATCCGGACTAACCTTCCAGGATTTCGCCAGGCAAGGTGCTACCGATACCTTGACCTTTCCGTTATCTATCGTATATTCTGGCTTAACCAGCTGTTCGTATATTTGATACAGTACCCGATAGGTTACCCATCCTCTAGCAATATGTGGATCCAGGACATCACTCCGAGACTCGGTTCCTATTAAAAGGGTTCCGCCATATCGTGGTACATCATTTTGCCACCGGTTGGCCTCTGATAGGCTTTTACTGTTATCACATCCTGTTACAAAACATAGAATACCCAGGATAAAGCCCATTAATAATCTTGGAACAATTTTCATTACAATAGCCCTTTCCAAATAGCGGTAGCAACTGCCTGTGCTCTATCTCTGACATCCAATTTCTGGTAAATTATCTGTAGTTTACGTTTCACTGATACTTCGCTCCAATGACACTGTTCCGCAATATCTCGATTTTTCATGCCACTGGCAACCAGTCGCAAAATGTCAATTTCTTCATTGGTTAATCTATATTCATTGTTTTTATTAACTATATTACTGTATTCTTCTACAATTTTTCCCACTAAAGGTTGGTCGATAAATTTCCCACCCTTATGAACCACATTAATAATGTTAATAAGTTCCTCATGGGCAATACTTTTTAGGACATATGCATCTGCTCCCGCTGCAATTGACTCGCAAACATATTCATCATCATCATAAACAGTCAGTATTATTATCTTAATCTCAGGATAATTGCTTTTAATATGTCTTATTAAACAAAGTCCACCCGAACCGGGCATCTTTAAATCAAGGAGAAGAATTTCAGGTATAGTATGATTAAGCATATTCACAGCAGAATGAGAGTCACAGGCCTCACCAACAACGGTTATATGGCTATAAGTTGACAACATCGCCATCAGACCACGTCTAACAACCGGATGGTCGTCAACTAATGCTACACGAATTGTATTCATAATGTTGCTGTTGCCTCCCTCCGCGCAGTTCCGGCCAACAATATTCAATTAAATTCCACATTAATACTTCTACATACTTCTACATATTAGCCCATTTTCCCTTTTTAATTTATCTTACCAAATGCTATCAAATTATTAATCAATTTCCATTTGCCTGGACAGTATTCCATATGCTAAATAAATATTCCACGCCAAGAAAAACATAAACAAAGCTTGCAACATTGACCGCATTAGCTTTACCAAAAAAAATTATCGTAAATAACGTAAATACGAATGCTGTTGTAGTTAATACTCCAAAACGATATATAGCTCCCTTAACAATCTCATTATCTTCCTTTGCTTGCCAGTAAGTCAGCGCTATATGCCCCAACCCGATACTAAGCGACAGTAAAAAAATATAGTCAAATTTCAAATGATTCCATATGACGAGTACAAAAATAATCCCCGTAATCAAAGTCTTATAGTTAATGTGGGTAAACAGATTATTTATGACATATTGTTTGAGCATTTTATCTCTTCTTTCCACCTGCAATAATTGACTTTAAGTTTTGAATTTTAACAGGGTTTATTGCGAAAAAATTGGTGATGCCGGCATCACCAGGAGCCAGCATCACCCTGCCCAGATTAGAATTCTTCTGGAATCCTCTTATATGCAACGGGTCTCCTATCTTTAAGTTGCGACAATCCTAAAAATGATTCGGTTCTGGCTTTTATAATATCAGCTTGGACATCAATCTTAGCCATAACCATTCCTTCTTCATATCCTAATTCAGCCAGAGTAACCCCATCAGCACCTACTATACGACTGTGACCACAAAAGTCATGATCACCACTAACCCCTATATGGTTCGATCCAATGAAGAAACATTGATTTTCTGCCGCCCGGGTCCGATTATATAAGTTATATAGATACATGCAATGATCCGTCCTGTAGTCTGCGCCTATTGCCTCTAACGGCCAGGCAGTAGTCATTACCAATATTTCAGCTCCATTAAGAGCCAATTCTCTAGTTGCTTCAGGGAAGGACTGGTCATAGCATATCAACATACCAATCTTACCAATACTGGTATCAAAGACAGGAAAATCCTGCCCTGGATAGTATACATGTAGTTCGTCCAGGGGTTGATGAACTTTTCGATATACGCCAACAAATCCTTCAGGGCCGACCAGAACATTCACATTATATAAAACATCAACTCTGTCCTTATCTCTTTCGCTCATGCCCCAAATAATGTATATATCTTTTTCTTTCGCTTTCGCTATAAGAGCCTGGGTACTATCTCCCTCGGGTACATATTCGGCCACCTCATGTTGGTGTCTCATAGTTTCCATTTTGATTTGTCCTAAATTATGAACGTAGCCATGCAAGGACTGTTCTGGAAAAACAATCAGCTTTGCACCTTTGTCAGCCGCCTCATCAATATAGCGATAAAACTTTTTTAAATTCGTCTTTTTATCATGTGACACAGTCATCGCTACAGTTGCTACAGTAACTTTACTCATATTTACTCCTCCTCTTTTTTGCGGAAGTTTCCCTACCATTTACCAATTAACATTAAAAATCCAGGAAGCCATGCAGTAAGAATTCCAACTGGAAGCATTACATAAGCTACGGGTTTAACCATGCGAGTTTTACCAGCACCCATAATTAACCAGAAGGTAAACCACATGATTCCCCAAACTACCCAAATAAGACCGAATCTAATATCATTGTTCATGAAATTCTCCCATGCTATATAAGGAGTTACAATGCTTACCCATAAGCAAAACCACCCGAGTCCCCGACCATCATTGCCAACTAGATTGTTAATTCCCAGAAAAAGATAAGTAAACGCAAATAAAAGAACTTGAGCTGCAAACCAGGGGCTTCCTGGACCAACTAATTCGGTAAGAATAATATAAATAACAATTAAAAACATAAATGCGGATATGCCTACATTCCAGGCTCCAATTTCCTTGTTACCTATTTTTTCAAGTAGCCCCAGACCATTCAGGATAAAAATAGCGCCAACGAAATAAAATAAAAGTCCTACCATCATAGCAATACCTCCCTTTTACTGTGTCCTTTTAATTGCCTCACCACCTTAATGTTTTTTAGGGAATTTCCGATAAATAACACACAGCTGCAGACTATGTATTATTAGTCTAGGTTAGTCGATAAATCCATTCAATCTCGAAAGGGTCAGTTGCTCGACCTAAAAGTATCAAATGTTTCTGGGTATTATTGATTTGTAATTGTTGCTATAAGTATTGTGGTAGAATAAACTCTACGTTAATCAATAAATAATTAAACTGCCTGGCAATTTTTTGACCGAAGTAATGCTAAATAGTATAATGCACTAAAGACAGAGGGGAGCTGGAGCAATCCGGCTGAGAGTGGACGGCAGTCCTTACCCTTGAACCTGATCTGGGTAATGCCAGCGTAGGGACAAGAGTTATTAGTATTTTAAGGCTGCTCTATTCCATATAGGGCAGCCTTTTTTTAGAAAGGGGGCTGGCCTCTTGCCCAATGCCAATGGCAATCACAAGCCCAGATGGAGTGACCAGCGATGAAAACATCAGCAAATATCGCTAATAAAACTGCACCCCTGATAGCTTTTCTAATTTTGCTGGTTATATGGGAACTAGGAGTTAGAATTTATCATATACCTTCATATATACTGGCCAGTCCCAGTCAGGTTCTGGTGACCATAGCTGAAACCTACCCCATGCTCTGGTTTCACGGCAGCATGACCCTCTTGGAAGCTATTTCTGGCTTTGTACTGGCCATAGTTATTGCCTTTATAATGGCATTTTTGTTGGATACTCTTTTCTGGTTAAACCAGGCTGTTTATCCCCTCTTGATAGTGTCCCAAACCATTCCCCTGATTGTGCTGGCAGTATTGTTTACTATCTGGTTTGGGTTTGGCTTGCTTCCTAAAATATTGGTAGTAATTCTGGTCTGCTTCTTCCCTATGGTTATTAGTCTCAGTGATGGGCTAAACAACATTGACCCGGACCAGATTAATTTATTTCGCTCCATGGGAGCCAGCCGCCTCAAGACTTTTTCTATGGTAAAACTACCTGCTGCTCTGCCAGCCTTCTTTTCCGGAATCAGGATATCTGCCACCTATAGTATAATGGCAGCGGTAATAGCTGAATGGCTGGGCTCTAATCGAGGACTGGGATATTATATGACCCTGCAGCAAAAGCAATTTGCCATTGACCGGGTGCTGGCTGCAGTAGTAGTTATATGCCTATTAAGCCTCCTCCTGGTCAAGCTCATTGATTTGCTGGAATACCTGCTGGTACCCTGGAACCGCAAAGATTCTTTTGACACTGAAGAACACTGATTTCTTAGGAAAACCATACCCTACGGGCATACAGCAGCTTTCGGTAGGAAGTGTAAGAAACGGCCCCTGTGCCGTTCCGCCATGTTGTCGTAATACCGGTTGCAACCATTTTCATGAGTGGTTGCGGCCCCCACAAACATAACTAATTAACTGGTAAAGGAGAGAATGACTCATGAGAAAACTATTAACTTCACTTATGATTATGTGCCTGCTAATAACTCCTCTGGCTGGTTGCAGTAAAGACCTGCCATCCCAGGATAAACAGGCGCTAACCCAGGTGACCATACTGCTCGACTGGCTACCCAATACTAATCATACCGGTCTCTATGCCGCCAAAGATAAAGGTTATTTTAAAGCTGAAGGACTGGATGTAACGATAATGCAGCCTGGTGAAGGGGGTACATCCCAATTACTGGCAGCAGGAAAAGGTGATTTTGGAGTCAGCTATCAGGAAGAAGTTACAATAGCCCGCTCCCAGGATATCCCGGTAGTAGCACTGGCTGCGGTTATTCAGCATAACACCTCCGGTTTTGCTTCCCCGGTTGAAAAAGGGATTAAGACTCCCCGGGATTTTGAAGGTAAAAGCTATGGGGGTTGGGGTTCACCTGCCGAAACTGCCATAATTAAGGTCCTTATGGATAAATACGATGCTGATATCAATACAGTAGAAATGGTTAATATCGGTTCCAATGATTTTTTCACCAGTATGCACAAAGGTGTAGATTTTGCCATGATTTATTGGGGTTGGACAGGAATAGAGGCTGAACTGCGCGACTTGGATCTGAATTTTATAAAAATGCGAGATGAAAACCCGGCCCTGGATTTTTACACTCCGGTCCTGATTGCCAATGAAAAGATGGTTACAGAAAAACCAGAACTGGTCGAAAAATTTATACGGGCCTGCAGTAAAGGCTATCAATTTGCCATAGAAAATCCGGAAGAAGCTGCCCAGCTGCTGCTTGATAATGTGCCAGACCTGGACCGCGAGCTGGTTATGGCCAGCCAGGAATACCTGGCCAACGAGTATCAAGCCGATGCTCCCCGCTGGGGCGAAATGAAGCGGGAAATTTGGAAAAATTACGCCGACTTCATGTATGAGAATAAGCTCATCGACGAGAACATCGACCCCGATAAAGCCTTTACTAATAAATATCTGCCGTAAGGCGTAGGGGTATAGGGGCAAACCCGTGTGTCTGCCCGGTCGACACTGCAATCCCGCGAGCGGACACATGGGTCCGCCCCTACAGATTACACGCTTCTGTACAGGAAATATCCGCGAAACATTTTTAGGAGAGATTAATTTGGTCAGGTTAAAGGTTGTAAACGTAAGTAAAACTCTGGAGGGTGTCCATACTTTGGATAACCTTACTATTGAACTGCATGATAAAGAGTTCGTGGCTATTGTGGGGCCGAGCGGTTGCGGTAAAAGTACCCTTTTAAATATTATTGCCGGCTTACTCAACCCTGACCAGGGCTCAATCTATATTGACGGTAAAGATTGGAGCGGACTGACCGGCCGAGTCAGCTACATGCAACAAAAAGACCTTTTATTACCCTGGAAAAATGTCCTGGATAATGTATCTATTCCCCTGGTTTTAAAAGGAACTAATAAAAAAGAAGCCCGGGAAACTGCCAGACAATACCTGCAGGATTTTGACTTGGAGGGCTTTGCCCGGTATTATCCCCGGCAGCTTTCCGGGGGTATGCGCCAAAGGGTAGCACTACTTAGAACATATTTGTTTGCCAGCGATATCCTGCTTTTGGACGAACCTTTCGCAGCCCTGGATGCCATTACCCGGCATAAAATGCAGCTCTGGTTAAAAGATATACGGCAACGCTATCAACCTTCAATTTTATTTGTAACCCATGATATTAACGAAGCCCTGCTGCTGGCAGACCGCATTTATGTACTCTCTGCCCGCCCGGCCAGTATTAAACTAGAAATTAATCTCTCTACCACCTCAACAGGAACAGAAAAACAACACCTGGAAGAACAAATCCTGGCTATACTTGAAGGTTAGACAGGAAGTGGAAGATACGGAAATTACTAAAAGAAATATTTCATCAGTTTTTGTCCCATATAAGGTAAATTATGCTAAAATAGAATCGGTTCCTGGTTCTTAGGTGAGACCTTCATTTGGTGAGAGTATTGCAACTGGAGCAAGTGCATCATCGCATCTAAGGAGGGGTTGCATTTGCCATACTCACCGAAGGGAGGTGAATATCTATGGTTGTCACCATTGCAATCACTTTGCAAGGTTTCTGTGGTAGGGAGCAACGAGACGCAGAGTGCAGATTCTGTGCTTTACGGACAAGTTGCCAGGCTACAGAAAAAGTGACGGCCCTCTGGGTACCCAACACCCAAAGAGCCTAGTGAACCACCGGCAGGGCTTCGGCCCTGCCATTAACTATAGTATATGCTATTAATATAATTATTGCCACAAAATTCTTTGATAATACAGGAAAAAATTTTGCAGAAAAGTTGACGCTGATGACGTACCACTATCAATCCTCCGACTTCCGTTATATCACCTGCAGCTTATCCTGGCGGTTGATGGAGTTTTCCCATTTTTTGCAGCGGTCGCCCCAGTAGGCTAATATTTCTTGATTGCGCTTGATACAAACTACTTCGCACAGATTGGGACAGCCCTTACATTCGTGACTGGTGGACTTGAATTCGCCTTCTAAAATAAAGTCATCTCCCCGGTAATTTCCCGGAGCAGAGTTCTGCTCTCTTTCCTCCTGCGCCAGTATAGCCGCCCCTATAGCCCCCATGACTTCATAAGGTTCAGGTACCTGTACCTTACTATTTAAGACCTTTTCAAAAGCCTTTTTTATCCCGGCATTAGCAGCTACCCCGCCCTGGAATACTATAGGTTCTTCTATTTTCTTGCCCTTGGCTACATTGTTTAGATAATTTCTTACCAGAGCCTCACACAGCCCCATAATTATATCCTCTACCGGGTAACCCATTTGCTGCTTGTGAATCATATCCGATTCCGCAAACACCCCACAGCGCCCAGCTATTCTTATTCCCTGATGGGAACGGACGGCATAGTCACCAAAATCCTCTATGGCTATATTTAAACGGGCTACCTGCTGATCCAGAAAAGAACCAGTACCGGCAGCACATACTGTATTCATAGCAAAATCCTGTACAATGCCGTTTTTAAGCATGATTATTTTAGAATCCTGCCCGCCAATCTCGATTATAGTGCGGACACCCGGGAAAAGTGCTGATGCTGCCACCGCATGGGCAGTAATTTCGTTTTTTACTACATCTGCACCCAGCAAAACATCAGCCAGATGACGCCCGCTGCCGGTAGTCCCAACCCCACGGATGTCAAGCTCTCCACCCTGCCGGGATTTAATCTGAGCCAAACCTTCTTTAATTGCATTTACCGGATTACCCAAGGTCCGCAGGTATACCTTTTCCCTGATGTTGTTGTACTGGTCCATAAGTATAAAATTACTGCTTACTGAACCTATATCAGCTCCGAGATAGTAATGCAAAATAACAGCCTCCCTTAAATCCCCCCACTCCTCACACTTCCCCCCTCACTCTAAACAATTAATTGCTCTAAATTTAAAGCATTTACAAGACAACTTTGCTATTATCGCCTATTTGCGTACGGTAAGACTTCCTCTGCAGCATATCTATAAAAGCCTCCAGACGAGTATAAATCCCGGTCTGACCGGAATGTTCATCAAAATACATAGTCATGCAAGGTATGCCTTCCCTTTCACTAACCTTGCCCAGGACCGACTGGGCCACAATTTCCGGCATACAAGTCAAAGGCCCAATCTGCACCACCCCATCATATTCTTTGCGGGCAAAATCTACTGTATAACCTACTGTTTCCCGGCCATGGCCTCCCACCCAGTAATTTATATAAGGACGGGCACAATCAATTATTTTAGCCTGGTGGGATTTCTTAATCCGCCCTCCCAGCAAATGGTCATTAACCCATTCACTCATGTAGACACTACGTGTAACCTCGGCATTTAACCGGCCCATATAGCGGGCAACATGATAATTAGTGGCCGGTTCCAGTATGGTATATATTTCGCCCACCAGCCCAATGTTTAAAACTGGTAGATTATGACATGGTTGTTCCCGCATCTTTTTTAAACACATATCGACCGGGCTGAAACACGTG
>DUMX01000157.1 GCA_012839665.1 Gelria sp. | reverse complement strand
GGTAGTAGTTACCGGTTCTCATTGTACAGTAGGTGAAGTTATTCCCCAGATAAGGGACCTTAAGTGTGAAGGTGCCGATATTTTACCGATATTTTCATATACGGTTGATGTTACTGATAACCGCTTTTATCAGGTTAATGATTTGAAAACGGAAATAAACGAGATTTGTAATAAGCCTATAATTAATACTATAGTTGGGGCTGAACCAATTGGTCCGCAAAAACTCCTGGATGTAGTCGTAGTTGCACCCGCAACCGGAAATACTATAGCTAAATTGGCCAATGGGATAGTAGATACGCCTGCCTTAATGGCTATTAAAGCCCATTTGCGCAATCAAAGACCGGTAGTAATAGCGATTTCCACCAATGATGCCCTGGGCATTAATGCCAGGAATATCGGAATTTTAATTAACATGAAAAACATATATTTTGTACCATTTCACCAGGATGACCCGTTTAACAAATCAAACTCCCTGATGGCCTGCATGGATAAACTACTAGACACGGTAGTATGTGCCCTGCAAGGCAAACAACTGCAACCTGTTTTACTAGGACCTGTCCTGGTTTCTTGAGAATTAAAAAACCCGGTGTTAAAATAGGAAACAGAGTTTTTTGACAGGAGGTACTGGTTGTGGCAGAGGGAATAAAGTTAGCAGTAGTTGGGGCAACAGGTGCGGTTGGGCAGGAAATGTTGCAAATCATGGCAGAGAGAAGGTTGAAAATTAAAGAATTACTGTGTTTGGCTGATCCCCGCGAAGCAGGCACCAAAATTAAATTTGCCGGGGAAGAATTGACGGTCCAGGCCGCCAGTAATGATGCTTTTAAATGGGCTGATGTAGCCATGTTTGCAGCAGGTACTGAAGTTAGCAAGCAATTAATACCACAGGCCGTAGAAAATAATTGTGTTGCTATTGATAATAGTTATGCTTTTCGGTTAGATGATAATGTTCCCCTGGTAGTACCAGAGGTTAACCCCGAGGATTTGGACTGGCATAAAGGAATAATTGCTAATCCTAATTGCTCTACCATTATCATGGTGGTGGCTATAAATCCAATTCACCGGGCAGTAGGCTTAAAAAGGGTTGTAGTTTCAACTTATCAGGCCGTATCTGGTGCAGGTAAAGCCGGGCTAGATGAATTAGACCAGCATACTAAGGCCCATATAAATGGTACTGAACCCGTTCTGGAGGTATTCCAGCATCCGATAGCCTTCAATCTTATACCCCATATTGATGTTTTTGTTGAGGAAGATTATACCCGGGAAGAAATGAAGATGGTTTGGGAAACCCGTAAAATCATGCATGCTCCCGAACTAAAAATTGCTGCTACAGCGGTAAGGGTGCCGGTATACCGGAGCCATTCCGAAGCTATTAACCTGGAAACCGAAAAACCGCTATCAGTTGCGCGGGCACGGGAAATTCTATCTGACGCTCCGGGAATAGTAGTACAGGATGACCCTCATAATAATGAGTATCCTATGCCCCTTTATTCCTCTTATAAAGATGAGGTTTTTGTGGGCAGGATAAGGCGCGATATATCAACTGATAATGGTCTGGTTATTTGGGTAGCAGCCGACCAGATTAGAAAAGGTGCAGCTACCAATAGTGTGCAAATAGCCGAATTGGTCATCGAGAAAAACCTTTATTAAGAAGGTGTATATAATTGAAAATAGCTGTACAGAAGTTCGGAGGAACTTCCCTTACCACCCCTGAGCTACGATCACGGGTCAGCAGTATTATTAGCTCCACCATTAGTTCAGGCAGGAAAGTGGTAGTTGTAGTATCAGCTATAGGAAGAGATAACGACCCATATGCTACCGATACATTAATTAAACTGGTAAAGGAAATTAACCAGCAACCCCTGACTCGAGAAATGGACCTGATTATGTCATGTGGAGAGATTATATCCGGAGTATTGTTAGCCAATTATCTTTCCCAAACCGGCATAAAGTCCAGGTTCCTTACCGGGCAACAGGCAGGGGTGGTTACTGACGACAATTTTGGAAATGCCCATGTTTTATATGTTAACCCCAGAAATATATTAGAAGATTTGGAGAAAGGTTTTACCCCTGTGGTAGCAGGATTTCAAGGGATAAGTGAGAATGGGGAACTTACTACTTTGGGACGGGGAGGTAGTGACACCACCGCCAGTGCTTTAGGAGTAGCCTTAAATGCTGAAATAATTGATATTTTCACCGATGTGGAAGGTATTATGACTGCAGACCCCCGTATAGTAAATAATGCACGGTTACTTGAGGCTATAAGCTATAATGAAATATGCCAATTGGCGCGAGAGGGTGCCAGAGTAGTTCATCCTCGGGCTATAGAAATTGCCATGCAGGGAAATGTACCTCTCCGGGTAAGGTCTACTAATCTGGATAATCCGGGTACTCTAATAAGTAACCAGCCCTACGATATTAATGCCCCCCGCCTGATTAAAGACCAATTAATTACAGGTATTACCTATACTTCTAATCTAACTCAGATTAAAATAGAAGGTAGTAAGTCTAATGGTAAGGCGCAGTTAGAGCTCAATGTTTTCAAGAGCCTGGCTGGTGCCGGTATTAGTGTAGATTTTATTAATGTACAGATTGACCGCATTGTTTTTACTATAAACAGTGACCAAGCCGAGCAAGCCCGGCGGGTCTTACAAGCGATTAACATTGAGCCTGCGATGGAAATAAATTGTGCCAAAGTAGCCGTAGTAGGAGCGGCTATGACTGGAATCCCGGGTGTAATGGCGACTGTAGTGGCGGCCTTGAACGCGCAGGATATTAATATACTACAGTCCGGAGATTCATACACCAATATATGGTGTCTGGTTAAAGAGAAGGATTTAGAAAAAGCAGTAAATGCTTTACACGATAAATTCGAATTAGGTTCATAAATATTATTTTAAAAAAATAGAAGTGGCGGTGATAAAATGACGGTTCCCAGGCTGATGACTGCAATGGTAACACCCTATGATGATAAATTGCAGGTTGATTACGTTAAAGCGGCAGAACTAGCCGAATACCTGGCCAACAACGGAACTGAAGGTATTGTAGTTAGTGGGACTACCGGTGAATCCCCAGTATTATCTGATGAAGAAAAACTAAAGCTTTTTGCAGCCGTGAAAGGTAAACTGGGTAATCGCATTCCGGTATGGGCTGGAACTGGTTCCAACGATACACAACATACTCTAAATTTAACTAAAGAGGCGGAAAAACTAGGTGTAGACGGAGTTATGCTGGTATGCCCTTATTACAACAAGCCCAGCCAGGAAGGACTGTATCAGCATTTTAAGAAGATTGCCGATGCTGTTTCCCTACCTATAATGCTGTACAATATTCCCGGTCGTACGGGTATTAATTTGCTGCCGGAAACAGTTGCCCGATTGGCCCAGATAGAAAATATAGTTGCTATAAAAGAGGCCAGTGGTAGTATGGACCAGGTATCAACGCTGACAACCATGGTACCCGAGGATATGATTATTTACGCAGGGGATGATTCGCTGACTTTACCTATGATGGCTTTAGGTGCACATGGTGTAGTAAGTATTGCCTCTCACTTGGTAGGAAACGATATTTTGGCCATGATAGACGCCTTTTATAATGGAGAGGTTAAGCGGGCCGGCGATTTACATAAACAGCTTTTCCCGGTTTTTAAGGGGCTGTTTATTACCACTAATCCGGTACCTTTGAAAGCAGCATTAAATCAGTTAGGGCATAACGTAGGTGGATTACGGTTACCATTGGTAGATGCAAATGAAACGGAACAGAAATTTATACGGGAATTATTAATTAAGGCCAAGTTAATATCAGAAGTTTAGGACTATTATTTAGGATAGGCGAAAGAACCTATCCTAAATTGTTTTTATATTAAAATTTGGCAGACCCTTCCATTATATAAGTTGTACATTGCTACCTTATGGGCTATAATAATCGAGGTGGTTATGTTCGGAATTTAAAACTGAATAAAGGAGGTGTTAGGGTGTCGGATACTGATTCCCGTATACAGATTATTTCCCTGGGCGGATTAGGGGAAATAGGCAAGAACATGTCGGTTATCAGATATCAGGATACCATTGTTGTTATTGATGCTGGGCTGATGTTTCCTGAGGAGGAATTGCTTGGCATTGACATCGTAATTCCTGATATTTCTTATTTATTAGAAAACAAAGAAAAGGTTAAAGCAGTTTTGTTAACCCACGGGCATGAAGATCATGTCGGCGCCCTTCCTTATCTTTTAAAAGAGATGGATGTACCAGTTTACGGTAGTAGGCTTACCATGGGCATAGTGGAAGGAAAATTAGAAGAACATGACCTGAGCAACGAAAACTTGCATGTCGTTAAACCTCGTGATATATTGAAGATCGGGCCTTTTGAGGTGGAGTTTTTAAGAGTTAGTCATAGTATACCGGATGCTATGGGTATAGCTATTCACACTCCGTTGGGTGTAATTCTGCATACTGGTGATATTAAGCTGGATCAAACCCCGGTTGACGGACAGGTGGTGGATTTTCGCAAATTGGCGGAACTAGGCGAAAAGGGTGTCCTGGTGATGCTGAGTGATAGCACCAATGCTGATAAACCTGGCTTTACTATGTCGGAAAGGGTAGTAGGCAATACCTTTGATGATTTATTTGGCAAATGTGAAGGTAGAATAATTGTTACTACTTTCGCCTCCAATGTACACCGAATTCAACAAGTGATATGTACAGCCCAAAGGTACGGCAGAAAAGTATCTATAGTTGGGCGCAGCATGGTAAATAATGTAAAGATATCACGTGAGTTAGGTTATATAGATATGCCGGAGGGCATATTGATTGAGATGGAGGAAATAAACAACTATCCGCCGCATGAGGTGGTAATAGTTACTACCGGATCGCAGGGCGAGCCTATGTCTGCACTGACTCGTATGGCTACTGCTGACCATCGTTGGGTAAGTATTGAGCGCGGGGATACGGTAATTATTTCTGCTACTCCTATTCCGGGTAATGAAAAATTGGTGGCTAAAACGGTCGACCTTTTATTTCGGCAAGGTGCCGAGGTTATTTATGAAAAAAGTATGGGGGTACATGTTTCTGGACATGCTTCCCAGGAAGAACTTAAGATTTTGCTAAATCTGATTAGACCCAGGTATTTTATACCGGTTCATGGAGAATACCGCCATCTCATGAAACATGCCAAATTGGCAGAGAGCTTGGGTATACCCCGTTCCCGAATATTTGTAGCTGATAACGGCCAGATTATCGAAGTTGGGAAGAAAAAGGCTAATATAGCAGGCAAGATAACTGCGGGTAAGATTCTGGTCGACGGTCTGGGAGTAGGGGATGTTGGTAATATTGTTTTACGTGACCGTAGACAGCTATCCCAGGATGGTATCATGATTGTGGTGGTGACTATTAATAAAGAGAGCGGCGAAGTGGTAGCTGGACCAGATATACTTACCCGAGGATTTGTTTACGTCAGGGAATCGGAGGAATTAATAGATGATTCCCGGGATAGGGTTAAAGAAGCTCTGGATATATGCGCTAAGAAAAAAATCAGCGAGTGGGCAGTAATAAAAGCCCAGGTGCGTGAGAGTTTAGGCAAACATCTTTATGATAAAACCGGCCGCCGGCCAATGATATTGCCTATAATTATGGAAGTTTAATTAACGGTGCCAGGCACTTAAGTTGTTAAGTTATTCAATAACTTAACAACTTAAGTGCCTGGCACCCGCTCTATTTCTTGTTGCTAATTTCTCCTAATTTCATCTATTAAAGCCATTTCTTCATTAAACATTTTTTTATATGATAGGCCAACAATTAATAAACAACCAATGGCTACGGAAGCAGCTATCATTACCATAACTATAAACTGATAACGTACCGCCGACTGGGGATTCATCCCTGCCAGTATCTGCCCGGTCATCATCCCGGGTAAACTGACGAGTCCCACCACCATCAATGAGTTTATAGTGGGGGTCATTCCTGCCGCTACTGCGTTCTTAATATAATCTAAAACTGACTCCCAGGGAGTAGCACCAAAACATAACAATTGTTCAACTTCATCAATATGGGAATGCACCTCACTATACATTCGGTCAAGCGCCAGGGCAATAGCATTCATCGAGTTGCCTAACAGCATCCCGAAAATAGGGATAACCACCTGCGGCGAATACCAAGGCTGAGGAGATATTATCACTACAACTACAATTACACCTACAACAAAGGTGCTGGCACTCAGGGATAAGAACGATAATATACCACTCTGATGCGGGAAATTTTTTACCCGCCTGGTTGCTTCCCGACTGGCTACAAAACACATAAATAAAATTACCATTGCGATAATTATTAAATTATTTAAGGCAAATATATAAGTGAGAACATAACCGATAAGAGTTAGCTGTACAAAAGCTCTTATGGTTGCCCATATTAGCGATTTAAGTAAGCCTAATTTTAATAAAGCAGAGATTAATCCAGTAATCAGGACTAAAGATACGCTGAATACCAGCTGTAAATTAGATATTGGTATATAGGTATAATTGCTCATCC
>DUMX01000156.1 GCA_012839665.1 Gelria sp. | reverse complement strand
GAAAATAGACGGGGATTAGACACTGAAGGACACTGCTTTTTTATGATTAACACTGAAATTTTTAAAATTATTATGTTAAACAAAAAGAGGGGCGTTTAGCCCCTCTGATGCAATTGATTTAGTTTTTGTCAGTTGTATCTGGCGGTTTTATTTTTATGTTCCCGTTAAGATCGGAGAACATAACCCTTACGTTTAATTTAGTAGTAGTCATCTTTTTGTTCACAGCTTTCAATTCAGCCTGTTTTATTAATCCTTTTCGAAAATCAATCCAAATGCGGTACTCAAAATCCTTCCACATGGTTTCCAGAAGTTCATTTTCTATAGACGGTTTACATTTTACTACCAAACACTCCGTACCATCTATTACTTCAAACCCCAGTTTTTCAACACTACGAACCTGTTTAAAGCGAAAATTAGACAGGGGATTCAGTTCTGAAATCAATAGCTCTTCGGAATTATTGGTGCTACTAGGGATGACCAACCACCTTTTGCTAAAGGAATCATAATTATAGATGGTACGGTCAATATAGTAAATATCTACAGGTGTATTAACCATCTCCCCCTTTATATGCGTATTTTCACCTTGCTTCTCTCCTATGACCTCACTTATCACCTCCTTCCGTTGATCCACGGTGAAAGTGGATAAGAGGCTGTATTTATAACTGGTTACCGCGGCCATGTTTTTATAGGCTCGATCCAGTTCAATCTGAGGGTCAAGTTTAGATTTTATATAGTAATCATGAATTTTTTCAGCTGATAGAATTCCGGCAACAGCAATTACTATTAGGGTAACTACTATAATCCAGCGTACCTTATTTATAGGCCTCACCCCTCGATGTTTTAATGAGTCCATCTCTACTCAAGTAATACATTTTATTAGCCGGTTACCAGATATATTACAAAGGGTGAGTAGTATTTTATTCCACCTGGTACACAGCAATGGTAAATTCCAATTAAGCTGAGGCAGATTGGCCAAGTCCCAGGTATTGATATTGCTTTACTCGCTGTCCCTTATTTGTTATAATTTGCACGGAAATTATCCGACAAAATTAGCGGCAAGTTTGGTAAAAGGAGGAGCATTTTAGTTGTTTACAAGCTATGAGGAAGTAACGGATTTTTGCCGAGAACGCGGCATTGAGATGATAGATTTTAAAATGATTGACCTGGTTGGCAGGTGGCGTCACCTGAGTATCCCCGCCTCACGATTTTCCCCAGATACACTAAAATACGGTATCGGTTTCGATGGTTCCAACTACGGCTTTGCTCCGGTAGAAAAAAGCGATATGGTTTTTATTCCTGATATTTCTACTACCGTTTTTGACCCTTTTACCGAGGTACCTACTTTAAGTATGATTGGCGATATTTACGTTATTGCCCAACCCGATAATTACCGCTTCGACCAGGACCCCCGCGCCATCGCTTTTAATGCGGAAGAATATATGAAATCCACCGGTATTGCCGATGAGATGCGAATTGGACCCGAATTTGAATTTTTTGTTTTTGACCATGTTAGTTTTGAATGTAGTCCCAATAGAACCGGGTTTAGCATAGATGCCGAACAGGCTATTTGGAATAGCGGCGAAAATGAATACCAGAACCTGGGCTATAAAGTACCTCACAGGGGTGCTTACCACATAACCCCGCCTCAGGACGTCCTTTATGACCTTCGTGCCCGTATGTGTCTTCTAATGGAAGAAAATAATATCCCGGTTAAATATCACCATCCTGAAGTGGGTGGCCCGGGACAAATAGAAATAGAAGTGGAATTTGGCGGGATGCGGGAAATGGCTGACCGTACCATGCTGACCAAATACTTAATTAAAAACCTGGCCTTTGCCGAAGGTAAAACGGTAACCTTTATGCCCAAGCCGATTTACGGTGAAGTTGGCAGCGGACTTCATGTACATATGCACCTATTTAAGGATAATAAGCCCATTTTCTTTGACCCTGATGGTTATTCCCAGTTAAGCCGTGAGGCTTTATATTTTATCGGCGGCATACTGAAACATGCTCCTGCCCTCTTAGCCTTCACTAATCCCAGCACCAATTCCTATAAACGCCTGGTGCCTGGTTATGAGGCTCCGGTGAGCATGTGTTTTGGCACCGCTAACCGTAGTGCCGTTATCCGGGTACCGGCCTATGCCAAAGCCCCGGAGCATAAGCGTTTCGAATTCCGTTCCTCTGATGCTACCTGTAACCCTTATCTGGCCTATTCGGCTATGTTAATGGCAGGTCTGGATGGAATTATTAATAAGATTGACCCCAGTGTAGAAGGATTTGGCCCTTATGATATTAACCTGTATAATTTACCCCCGGAAGAACAAGCCAAAATTAAGAGTTTGCCTAAATCTTTAGACGAAGCCCTGGATGCCCTGGAAAAGGACTACGACTTCCTGCTAGCTGGCGCAGTATTCCCCCAGCGGCTCATAGATATATGGATTAAAAACAAGCGCCAGGAAGCCCGGCGCGTAAACGACATCCCTCATCCCATGGAATTCGAACTGTATTATGATTTGTAAGTATATCACGAGGACGGTCCTTTTGATATATTGTGTGTCAATACGCAATTTAAACTAATCTGACACGGGTTTTAAACGAATATAAACCAGGATAAAATTTTTTGGTTGCCTATCTAATGCGGTGTGGCAATAAATGTACCAGCTTGCCGGTACCCTGCATTCATGATAGTATAAAGCCATAATTAAAGAAAAAATAGATTGGAGAAGGCAATGCGCAAGCATATTCTGGCCTAAATAAATATATGCAGGTCCAAGGGAAGGATAAGCAATTCTTCCAATAGACCTTTGTATCCAGAATGCTTGTAACTTATTTTTTAAATAATAATTTAGTCATATAACTGAAATGATTTGGCGACTAAAGCTATTTGTATATTAAAAGGCTGTAAGTGACAGGTGTTACTTGCAGCTTTAAGTTTTTCTGGAGGTGTTTGCAATGCTATTAAGCTGTCGTAAGATTACAAAAAGTTTCGGGGATAAAATGGTTTTAAATAATTTTGATATAGATATATGCCGGAATGACAGGATTGGCCTGGTAGGCCGTAACGGAGCCGGGAAAACCACTCTGGCCAACATTCTAGCTGGAAGTCTGGATTATGATAGAGGCAGTATTATTACTACCCGTCAGGAGTTAAATATCGGCTATTTGTGCCAATCTAAAGTTGAACCCGAGTTTTTCCTTAATGTATTAAGTAATGAAACTAAGGTAAATGGTGAATTTCAGCGTTTGACCAACCGCCTGGGTATTAACCGTATCCATGACTGGTCCAGAGAACGATTACGGAATCTCAGCGGTGGTGAAAAAACTAAACTGGCTCTGGCTGCAGTCCTGGCTGCCCAACCTGATCTTATTATTCTGGATGAACCTACCAACCATATAGACTATCAGGGGGTTGAATATCTGGTAGCGGAACTCAACCGGTTTTCGGGAGCAGCCATTATTATTTCCCATGACCGTTACTTCCTGGATAGTACGGTTACACAAATAGCAGAAATTGAAAACGGAAAGATAAAAATATATCCGGGCAACTACTCCCGCTATCGGGGAGCAAAACAACAGGCAACGGAAAGTCAACGGCACCTCTACCAGTCCCAGCAGAAGGAGCAACAGAAGATTAATGCAGCTATAAGCCAATTAAGAAACTGGTCAGACAAAGCTCACCGTGAATCCCGGCAGAAAGGAGAAGGAATAGGGGGCAAGGAGTATTATCGTAAGAAAGCTAAAAAGCGTGACCAAGCCATAAAATCCCAAATTAAGCGCCTGGAAAAAATACGTGAGGAAGGAATTGCACGTCCAACCAAAGACCCCCGGGTAAACTTTAATGTTAATGCCCGTGAAAAAGGAAACCGACGCCTCCTGGAAGCAGACAGCATCAGTAAAGCGTACGGGAAATTAACCTTGTTCGAGGATAGCAGCTTTTATATTACCCGGGGTGAAAAAGTTGGCGTTCTTGGCCCCAATGGGTGTGGAAAAACTACTCTGGTAAAGCTAATCCTCAGCTTGGAAAATTTAGATGAAGGTAAATTATTTCTGAGCCAGTCAGCCCGGCTAGCCTATGTGAGTCAGGAATTGCCCCGAAATGAAAAAGAAAACCTGAAAAGCTTGGTAAAAGATTGGCCCCTGGAAAAGCAGAAATCTGCTTTTCAGCTTATTGTAGGTATGGGGATAGCCTATGATCGGTTGTCCGTTGCTCTCGGGCAACTGAGCCGGGGCGAAAGAATGAAAATAGCAATCGGATTGGCATTGATGGGTGAATATGATTTTCTCGTACTTGATGAACCTACCAACCACCTGGATATATATAGCCGGGAGGCCCTGGAGGAAAGCTTGAAGCAGTATCCCGGAGCAATCCTGCTAATTTCCCATGACCGCTACCTCCTGGACCAGGTTTGTGACCGGCTGCTGGTTTTTGATAATCAAAAAATAATGCGTATTGAGGCACGGGTGTCGGAATATTTAGCCCCAAAACAAGAAACCCGGGCAAAGCACAGTTCAGGGAAAGCAGGCAACGGTGAAGAATTACTCCTGTTGGAGACCAGAATATCATGGGTCATCAGCGAATTGACCCGCTATAAGCCGGGTGAACCTGATTATCTAGCTCTGGAGCAAGAGTATAATGAGCTTATAGAGCAGCGAAAAAGGTTTAATAGATGGCAACAACCCAATTTTTAGCATATATCAGATTATGATGCTCAAATGGTGGTTAACACTTACTTAATCTGGGGGCTTGCTAAATTCCATGGAGGGATTTCCATATTCGAAATTAATAATTCCTGACCCGTTTTGCGGGTATGGGCACAGTAATCAAAATGTATTTGGTACCTAATTTTTTTATTGTATAACTTTTCTATCTCAGGGTGATTGTCATAACTAACCAGCCATTTTATGCTGGTTTTAAGACCGAGAAGGAAATTTGCCAACTTCCGATGGTCATCTATTTCATACCAATAACGATATAAACTTTTGCCTTTTGCAAAATACGGAGGGTCTATATAGAGAAAACACGGGATGGCTCTAAACATGAATTGATGTACAGTTATAAAATCTAATGCGTCATCGAAAACCACTGTCACTTTGTTTTGAAGAGTAGCTATTAGCTCAATCTGTTTTATTAGTCGCGATTTATTAAAGCGACAATCTATCTTATACTCGGATTGTTGTTTTAACCCACCCAAAGGATTAGCTTTCAGTATTCCCGAAAAATTTGTTCTATTAAAAAATAAGCCAGCAATGGCCATTTCAATTAAAGGAAATTCATATGGTGTTGTTACGTTTCGATATTTTTGGAATTTATGCCAGGTATCTATTGATACATCCAGAGTATGAATCCTTGATACTAGCTCATCAGGCATAGAAAAAACTGCTTTCCAAAAAGCATAAATAAGAGGATCTCTTTCAACAATAATTGCAGCTTCAACCAGTTCAGCATAAACTAGTGACAGAGAAATAATGGCACTACCCGCATAGGGCTCAATAATAGTACATTTATAATCAGGAAACTCTCTACAGACCAAACATGACATATAGTCTATTAAATTTGTTTTTGAACCGGGATAACGTAACGGGGAGGTCATTTTCTGAGCCACCACCCCACCTACCTTCAATAGTATTATCTAGTATAATAAATAATTCGTATTTTGGCCATCCTAAACTCTAAATCTTGTTTACATTATGATACCGTGCTACACTATTAAATGCTTCTTTAAAGCGTTTCCTGAATTCAAGAACGGTTTGCTCGTTTTGTTCCTTCCAATAACCGAATAAGTCGAGTTCTTCAAAAACATGTTGAAAGGTTTCGAACCATTTATGCAACTTTTTCACTTCATTTTCACCGTTAAAAGCTGAGAGGGGATGCTCTTTAAATAGTTGGTAATTAAATGCAATGTCAGTGAAAATGAAGTGAAAAAGTTGCATAAATGGTTCGAAACCTTTCAACATGTTTTTGAAGAACTCGACTTATTCGGTTATTG
>DUMX01000155.1 GCA_012839665.1 Gelria sp. | reverse complement strand
CACCCTTCGGTGGGAAGTGTAGGGAACGGCCCCTGTGCCGTTCCGTCATGTTGTCGTAATACCGGTTGCAGCCATTTTCATCGGTGGTTGCCGTGTGCCTGGTAAATATGTCGGGTTATTAAGTTGGAGGAGAGGCTATGGAAAACAATCATGGGGTCAGGTTGGTTTGGCAGCAAAAGGATACGGGTAAAGCAGTAGAAAGGCCAATATTAAAGCAGGAGCGGGCATATATTTTTGCAAAACCTTTAAATGCACAGGAGTTATTTCCACAGGTAGTAGAGCCAGCAACAATAGAGCAATCACAGTTTGCAGGCAGGTTAATTCAAGGTAATAACCGGGATGTTCTCAAACTTCTCCAGGATGAAGGGTATGAGGGCATGATTGACTTAATTTATATTGACCCCCCCTATTTAAGCGAAAACAAATACTCTTCTCGAATTAAACTAGGAGACAAGAATGACTATCAGACTTTTGAACGGTTGGTATTTAAAGATGAAGGTAAAGAAAACCTGGACAGCTATCTGAATGAGTTATACATATGTTTGCAATTAATGAAGGAGCTTTTAAGTTCCCGGGGGAGTATTTTTGTTCATTTGGATTGGCATGTCAGTCATTACGTCAGGGTAATACTGGATGAATTATTTGGAGCCCAAAATTTCATTAATGAAATCGTATGGTGTTATGGTGGTGGCAGTGGTACCAGGAGTCATTTTCATCGTAAACATGACCTGATATTTTGGTATAGCCGTAGTGAAGAATATATTTTTAACCCTCAATATCGCCCCTACAGCCCTAAAACAATTAATAGGGGACTAACTCGGATAAAAGGGAACAAATATAATTTGCACCACAAAGGGGCTTTAATGCAGGATTGGTGGACTGACATTAATAAGATTCTTAGTCCTACCGCTTATGAGAATTTGAAATTTCCTACTCAAAAACCATTAGCTTTACTTAAACGAATAATTGCTTCTGCATCTTATCCAGACAGTTTAATAGCGGATTTTTATTCAGGTTCAGGGACAACGGCAGCCGCCTGTGAGGAATTACAGCGGCGCTGGATTATATGTGATAATAGTCCGATAGCTACTAATACCGCTATACAACGATTGGTGAAGATGTCTGCAGGCCCTTTTATTTTTGATATAGTAAATCGAGAAGGCCGGAAGTCAGGTGTTTCTAGCAACTTGGAAGTAACAATAAGTACCTGGGTACATAGTGAGCAGTATCGGCGTGTAGATATAGAAATATTATCATACTCTACGGTTAATCAGGAAATCGAAGGTTTAGAGCTAGACCTTTCCTTTAAGAGTTTGATAGAGTTTTGGGAAATTGACCCTGATTATCAGGAACGAGGATTTTGTTCTCAGGTTCAGGTAGTACGGGAAAAAGCACTGTGGGATGATTCTTTACCGGTTATTGCCTCTATTCTGATTCCTTATCAAGAATCAGGGGCTATAGCCGTAAAAGTTTATGACATTTTCGGCGAATCCTGCACTCGCATTTTTACTTACTAACGTAATTTGTAGGGGCAAACCTATGTGTTCCCCGGAATAGGCGACACACAAGTCTGCCCCTACAAAAAACTACCCTTCAGTGCATGTGTGCCATGCACACACAACCACCGATGAAAATGGCTGTATTGATATTACGAATAGGGAAAACTCCGTTTCCCACCGAAGGCTAAAGCCTCCGCTACCGACAATTGGTCGGTTGTCTAGCTGTTTCGTCTTTATCTCGCGATTCGTAGCGGAGGCTTGAGCCTTCGCTATCCTTTAAAAATATAATAAAATT
>DUMX01000154.1 GCA_012839665.1 Gelria sp. | reverse complement strand
TTACGACAACATGACGGAACGGCACAGGGGCCGTTCCCTACACTTCCTACCGAAAGCTGCTGTGTGCCCGTAGGGTGCATTTCCACGCTAATTCTTAATTCTCAATTCTCAATTCTTAATTAACCTCGTACTTTGGGTTACCACTGAACTTTGCTATACCTATAATATCTGCTACCAGCACACTATTTTTATTTAAACGTCACTTCAGTTAGATTGAATTGTTTAAACAGCTGTTGGTATAATCTAGATGAGGTGAGTTATCATGTCAACTTTGGAGAAAAAGAACATTAAAAATTAAACATTCTATTTGGAAAGGAGATGAATAAAGCTGTGATTTTAGGCGGGAGGAATCACCCTTTACCGCTCAATTCGGGGGGAATAGGTTCCCCCAAAAACGATCATGCCAGACCGTTTGATTTGAATAAATTTACTGATACTTCAGTGCAAATCATAGATATTGAGCCTGAACATACCATAATAAGAAAAAAACCTAAAACCATTGATAAACAGATTCACCGGCAATTTAGAATAGCTTATGAAAAAACATCACCACCAACATTTGTTGCAGTAATTCCCAATGGCCGTTTTTGGGGTGACAAAAACCTGGTGATATCCGAAGATAGGATTTTGGTTGACATTTTTGGTGAATTTGGGGTTAAGGACAATATGGCATTATCCAAGTATGAGCTGCCGGAACTACAAGAAAACGAGGAGACTGTAGCTGTATTAACAGGTTTTGGTGGTTATTACCACTGGATGTTTGACATATTACCTCGTTTGGAATTGTTAGAACGTGCTGGCGTTAAAGTGGACAGGTACATTCTTACTGAAAGCCTGCGGGATTATCAAATAGAGACCCTTGACATCCTGGGCATTCCACATGATATGACCATTACCAGTCAGGACTTATATATTAAGGCTAAAAACCTCATTTATCCTTCATTCCCTGGTGAAGTATGTTCTATGCCATATGCCTCTTGTTCCTTTTTAAGGAACACATTTTTACCGCAGAAAGAATGTGGTACAAAGTATGAACGAATATACATAACTAGAGAAATGGCCGGAGGGCGAAGGGTTAAAAACGAAAAACAGGTTACTCATCTATTGCAATCATTAGGGTTTAAAAAACTTGCTCTTGAATCTATTAGCATTCGCGAAAAGGCTGCACTTTTTTCAGAGGCCAAGGTAGTCATAGGTCCGCATGGTGCCGGGTTTACCAATCTGGTGTTTTGCAATCCGGGTACCATCGCCATAGAGTTTTTTTCTCCCAACTACGTTAATGTCTGTTATTGGGCACTTAGTAATCAACTAGATTTAGAATACTATTATTTAAGTTCTGGTGGTCCCCAATCATCGGACTTCGTTAATCCACATCTTTTCACCGAAGATATATTAATAGATATAGAAAGACTTGAAGAGACACTAGCTTTGGCGGGTGTAAGATAATTTTTAAGGCAGGGGGGGTTAATATGAAAGTTGTTATTCTATGTGGGGGTTTTGGCACCAGGATTAGAGATGTAACCGAAGATATACCCAAGCCCATGATACCTATCGGGGGTTACCCAATTCTCTGGCATATTATGAAATACTATGCCCACTGGGGCCATAAAGATTTTATACTTTGTTTGGGCTATAAAGGATATATGATTAAGGATTTCTTTCTAAATTATGAAGCTTATACAAAAGATTTAACGATATCAATAGGTTCCAGGTCATCAGTTCAATATCATGACGGAAAAGAGTCAGATGACTGGACTATCACCCTGGCCGAAACCGGAAGAAATGCCATGACGGGAGCAAGAGTAAAGCGGGTAAAAAAATACTTGCAAGGAGAAGAAAACTTTATGTTGACTTACGGGGACGGAGTCAGCAATGTAGATTTAGATGCGCTGGTTGATTTTCATAAGAGCCACGGCAAGATATTGACGGTAACCGGGGTACGGCCTCCCGGAAGATTCGGCGAAATGATGATTGGTGATAGTGGTCAGGTGCGGGCGTTTAATGAAAAACCACAAGCCAGTGGAGGCTGGATTAATGGGGGCTTTTTTGTGTGCCGGCAGGAGCTCTTTGATTATTTGAGTGACAGAGAAGATTTGGTTTTTGAGCGGGAGCCTATCAATAAACTGGTTAAAGACGGGCAGATGATGGTATATGAACACGACGGATTCTGGCACCCTATGGACACGTCCAGGGAATACATCTTACTTAATGGCTATTTTGAGAGGGGTGAAGCCCCATGGATGATATGGTAGCCGAGCTAGGTGCTTTTAAAGGGAAAAGGGTCTTGGTTACAGGTGATACAGGTTTCAAGGGTTCGTGGTTAAGCTTGTGGCTGCACTTATTGGGTGCGGATGTGATGGGTTATGCATTGCCGCCCGAGGATGAAGAACAGCTTTTTGTAATCCTTAACTTGGACCAGGTTATTACTCATGTTGATGGGGATATTCGCAACCTGGAAAAAATGAGCCAGGTATTCCAAGAATTTCAGCCTGAGTTTGTCTTTCACCTTGCGGCGCAATCCCTGGTCAGACGTTCATATGAAGATCCCAAGCTTACTACTGATACAAATATAGGAGGGTCTGTAAATGTTTTAGAAGCGGTTAGAGCAACACCATCTATACGGTCACTGATTTTTGTGACCTCGGATAAGTGTTATCGTAATAATGAATGGATTTGGGGATACCGCGAAAACGATGCCCTGGGAGGGCACGACCCTTACAGTGCATCTAAAGCCGCCGCTGAAATTATATTTTCATCATATGTGGATTCCTTCTTTTATCAACGCAGGAATTTGGGGATTTCGAGTGTAAGAGCAGGCAATGTAATTGGGGGTGGTGATAGGGCCACGGACAGGATAGTGCCGGATATCATTAGAGCGTTGGAAGCTGATCAGCCCATTGTATTAAGGAATCCAGGAGCCAGGCGGCCCTGGCAGCATGTACTGGAGCCGCTCTATGGGTACATGCTCCTGGCGGTAAAACAATACCGGGAACCTGAAAAGTATTCCGGCTCTTGGAATTTTGGACCCCGCATTGAATCGATACGGACGGTGGAGGAACTGACCCGCGAGATGCTCGGTTGCTGGGGAAAGGGCAGCATTAAGATAGCATCCGCCAGCAACGCTCCGCATGAAGCCGGGCTGTTGAATTTGAATTGTGATAAAGCCAACCAGGTCCTGGAGTGGTGGCCGCGTTGGGATTTTACTAATACCATCGCCAGGACGGTGGAGTGGTATAAGGGTGTTGCTGATGGGCTTAGTGCAGAGCATTTAATAAAGAGGCAAATTCAAGAATTTAGTGGAGGGATGTAAATATGATTGACGGTGTTATTATTAGCCCTCTGAAACAGATTTTGGACGAACGGGGTAAGGTGATGCACATGCTGCGCAGTGACTTCCCGGTGTTTCAGCAGTTTGGGGAAATTTATTTCTCTTGTGTTTACCCGGGAGCCATAAAGGGATGGCATGTTCATAAAAAAATGATCTTAAATTACGCTGTACCTCATGGAAACATCAAGCTGGTTCTTTATGACGACCGGGAAGGCAGTCCCACCCGGGGAGAACTTCAGGAGATTTTCCTGGGGCCGGACAACTATGTACTTGTTACTATCCCTCCTCTGGTCTGGAATGGCTTCAAGGGAATTGGACAAGAGATGGCCATTGTGGCCAATTGTGCCTCCATACCACATGACTCCGAGGAAATTGAACGCTTGGACCCATTTGATAAATCAATCCCCTATGATTGGGGGCTTAAACACAGATGATTAAAAAAGTTTTAGTAACTGGAGGGACAGGTTACCTGGGAGGAAGAATTGTCAATGAATTAGCCGCGGATAATAAGCATTATGTAAGAGCGACAGCCTTGCTCGTTAACCAAAAGGTTATTGTTACTTCACCAAGCAGCGAAATAGTACATATGGATTTGTTGAATGATGAACAAATCCGTTCCGCTTGCCGGGATGTAGATTGTATAATACACCTGGCAGCTGTGAATGAAATTATTAGTGCCCGGGAACCGGAAAGGGCTTTGGCTGTAAATGGCATGGGTACATTAAAACTGATTCGAGCCGCAGAGGAGGAAGGGGTTAAACGTTTTATATATATGTCTACCGCACATATTTACGGGGCACCTTTAGCAGGAAGTATAACCGAAGCCACCTTGCCCAGACCAGTCCATCCTTATGCTATTACTCATCGGGTGGCAGAGGACTTCGTATTATCTGCCTTATCACGACAAGCCTTACAAGGTGTAGTAATCAGGCTATCAAATGCCTTGGGAAGCCCTGCCGATCCTCAGGTTGATAGATGGTCACTGGTAGCCAATGACTTATGCCGTCAGGTTGTAAGCAACGGGAAAATGCAGCTACGTTCTGCCGGTTTACAAATGAGGGATTTTATCAACATAGCAGATGTCTGTGCCGCCATCAAACATTTTATGGAATTACCAGAGAGCACATTGGATGACGGTCTGTTCAATCTGGGTGGAGAAAACCCTTTAAGCATTATAAATTTGGCCGAAATTATCGCCCAAAGATATCAAGATATTTTTGGACGTGAACCTCAGATAATCAGACCCCCTGTCGATTCAGATGAAGCAGTACCTGCCCATCTTTTTTATTCCATTGATAAATTAAAAAGTACTGGTTTTAAGCCAAATGGAACGATTGAGGATGCCATTGATGAGACCTTGTTATTTTGTGAACAGCATTTTGGGCATTAAATATGAGCAATTATGATGGGGTAATAAAATAAAATTTATGCTGACAGCATTTTTGCTACCATCGCGGAAATATATTATAATTATTAACAGATGAACAATCTCCGAGTTTATATGCCTAAAATTGACACGAAATTATGGGATATAAACCGTCAGGGTATAATCGGAAACGATTATGCCTCCCATTATGGAAAGGAGAGGATGCTTAATGTAAATAATTATCGGGTTGCTATATGGTTGGCTAACCCGTTTTTTACTTATGTATAGTAATGTTTCATGGAAGGAGATAAGTATGAGAAAATTAGGTAAGAACAAACTGTTTGCATTATTATTAGCAATGATGTTTTTAGTCGGTGTTATGGCTGGGTGCGGCAACCAGGCTGAACCCGAGAAAACTCCTGACAAAGTTGCTGAGCAGGTTACTCCCACACCGGATAATCCCAAACTAAAACTAGCTACCACTACCAGCACTCAGGATTCCGGACTGTTAGACGTACTTAAACCGGAATTTGAGAAAGATACTGGTTATAATCTGGAGATTATTGCGGTAGGTACAGGTGCTGCTATAAACATGGGCGAAAAGGGTGATGTTGATGTTCTGCTGGTCCATTCCCGTAAGGCTGAGGATGAATTTGTAGCTGCGGGCTATGGAGTAAATCGTAAAGATGTTATGTATAATGATTTCTTAATTGTTGGACCTGAAAATGATCCTGCAGGCATCAAAGGTGAAAAAGACATAGTAGTAGCTATGAAAAAAATAGTTGACACCAAGTCTACTTTTGTATCTCGGGGCGATGATTCCGGAACTCATAAAAAAGAGAAGTCAGTCTGGGATAAAGCAGGTATTACCCCGCAGGGCGATTGGTATAAATCTGTAGGCAAAGGCATGGGCGACACTTTCCGCATGGCCAATGAAATGAAAGCTTATACCTTGATTGACCGGGCTACCTTCCTGGCACTTAAGGATAAATACCAGCTGGTACCCGTAGTAGAAGGCGATGCCAGTCTCTTGAATCCCTATGGTGTAATAGCTATTAGCAAAGATAAGTATCCCAATACTAACCTTGAAGGTGCCAATGCCTTCATCGACTGGATGGTTTCAGAAAAAGGCCAGAAAATGATAGGCGAATATGGTGTAGATAAATATGGGCAGCAGCTATTTGTTCCTGATGCCAAATAATCTATAATCATTTACACAGGAGATGGGGCTAACCTCATCTCCTGTTTATTCAAATATTAATCCCCATACTCGCAAGGATAAAGGGTAAGGGGACCGAAAGCTGTATAACCCTGGCACTTAGCACTTAAGAAAACCTTACTAGAAACCAAAAAGCCTGGTAAGGAAGGAACCGGACTTAAAGCACTGGGTTAAGTGCTGGTGCCTATGTTCGTATCAATAAATTCTATTTTGGAGAAAGATAAATGGATGTTATCTGGCAAGGCTTAAAAGAAGGATTTTTATTAATAGTCGCAATGGACCCGGAACTGGTACATATAACCTTGCTCTCTATCCAGGTTTCTGTATCGGCTTTATTATTAGCAGCTATTATGGGTATACCCCTGGGTACCGTGCTGGCCTTAAAAGAATTTCCCGGACGTAAAACTTTACTTAATATTACCTATACCTTTATGGGGTTACCCCCGGTACTGGCTGGTTTGCTGGTTTTTCTATTTTTAAGTACCAGTGGCCCCTTCGGCTATTTTCAACTCATGTTTACTCCCACCGCCATGATTATAGCCCAGGTCTTATTAGGATTCCCTATAGTTTGTGGTTTAACTGCTCGGGCGGTTATGGCCCAGCCCCAGGAGGTATTTGACACTGCCGCTACCCTGGGAGCTACTCGTCGACAGGCTAGTTGGGCTATTATAAGGGAGTCACGTATGGGCATAATTGCAGCTTTGACTACCGCTTTGGGCCGGTTAATTGCTGAAGTAGGTGCGGTTATGATGGTAGGGGGAAACATCAAGGGGGAAACCCGGGTACTTACCACCTCTATCGTACTGGAAACCAGGATGGGAAATGACAGTTCCGCCCTGGCTATAGGTATGGTGCTGTTATTAATTGCCTTCTTAATTATGCTGTTAATACTTAGTTTGGAAAAGAGGACCTTTACAGATGAACGCAGAATTCAAATTGTTTAATATAAGTAAAAGTTATGGCCAGCGTGAGGTCTTAAACATAGATAACCTGGAAATAGGAGGAGGCCGGATTTACTGCATTCTGGGGCCCAATGGTGCTGGTAAAACCACCCTTTTTCGCATTATGTCACTCTTAACCTTAAATGATACCGGCAAAATGCATATTCTGGGCGAGGAGGTTACCTGGCAAAAAAGCCAGGTGGTACGTCTGCGGCGGCAGATGGCTATGGTGACTCAAACCTCCTTTATGTTTGAAGGTAGTGTTTACTATAATGTGGCCTATGGTTTACGGGTTAGAAAAACAGCTGCAGCGGAAGAGAAGAGAATAGTAAACGAGAGCCTGGAACTGTTAGGCATGATGGATTTTATTAACCAGCAAGCTCGCAACCTGTCCGGGGGAGAAAGGCAAAAAGTTGCTATTGCCCGTGCCCTGGCGGTAAAGCCCCGGGTGCTTTTTTTGGATGAACCTACTTCCAATATTGACCCGGCCAGTGCTTTAGATATTGAGCACTATATTCAATATATAAACAAAGAGATGGGAACTACTATAATAATGGTAACCCATAACCTGTTTCAGGCTCGTCGCTTATCTGAGGAAATATTTTTTATGTGGGAAGGAAGAATCATTGAAAAAGGTGAGACCCAAAAACTTTTTGATAATGCCCAGGACAAAAGAACCCGTTCCTTTATAAAAGGCGAAATCGTGTTCTAAACAAACAATTCCGGGGACTTTCCCCGGAATTGTTTACGCTAACCTGGGAATATTTTCATGAACAGGTGCAATGACCTGCTTTTTACTGCGAGGATAAACTTTATAGTCTACCGACTCCCCATTTAAATATACCCGCCGGTTCAGGGCCTCCATCCTTGAGTCCTGGTTAAGTATAACATGGAAAACATCTTCTATTGTTGGTTTCTCCATGGTGTTAACAAACACCTTAAACCTACCATGCAGGTACACTATTCCCAGCTCATCACTTTTTTCCATCTGTAAATCAACAAAAAGCTGCCTGTCATCCAGTTCTTGGGGAATTGCACCCATAATATGATATCTGTTATTTCTATTATTAAGTATCTGGCTAATCTCAGTAGGGAGCAATTCAGGTTTTTTGTAACAGAGCGGCACCAAACTACGATTAATATAAGAAATAATACTTGCAGGTATTGATGGATGGGAAGCCGCCACCTCCAGGTCAAATAAAACTCCTATCTTGTACTGCAAAACTATACCTCCTAGAATTATTACCCCCTATATTGTTAGTTTATAGGTTAAGCAAGCCCTTTTCAACGACAATATACGCTAAAATCCATGCCAAATTGGAACAAATACTCGAAAAAGAGCATCAAATCCGCTGCTTTGCTTAATAGTAGCCGGGCCAGGTTATATTTTAAAAAACAATCTGTGTCATTTGTGTCTATTCCCGTATTAAATCATAATTTTTAGGAAATAATTTTTAATACAGAGAGGGGGACACATTTAATGAAAAAAAATTTTATTACTGTCTTATTGATATTATTCGCAATCTTACTGGGTTCTTATGCTTATATAGAATATAATCAACCTTTAAACAAAAGTGTATTGCGACTGCATGTGGTGGCTAACAGCGATTCACCTGCCGACCAGGCCTTAAAACTAGCAGTTAAAGACCATATCGTCACCCAGATGAGTGAGGAGTTTAGGAGTGTAGATTCAGCTCAGGAAGCACGTCGTATTGCTATAAGCAAAAAGGCGGAGATTAAACAAGAAGCAGAATCACTGGTAACTTCCCGGGGATATGATTATCCGGTAGAAGTTTATGTAGGCCAATTTGATTTTCCTACCAAAAACTACGGTAATTTAGTCTTTCCCCAGGGACGTTATGAAGCAGTAAGGGTAGTATTGGGTGAAGGTGAGGGAAAAAACTGGTGGTGTGTCCTGTTTCCCCCCTTGTGCATGGTGTCTTCATCTGATAAAGGTTTAAGCCTGGATAGCCCTGCTGAAGCCCAGGTTAGTCTAAAATGCCTGGAACTACTCCCACAGGGAGTAAAAGTTAAGCTGTCTGGGAAATAATAAATTAAGCTAATTTTCTTAAATCTCATTACATTCCCCCCCTAAACACGGGGAGCGGTCTACCAAGCCGTTCCCCCTTTTTATTTGGCTCAGATATAAAGGAAAAAATATTGGTCATAAGGAATTTAAGATATAATAAGAAAATAGAGTGCTGGTAGCAGACGTTATAGGTATGACAAAGTTCAGTGGTAACCCAAAATACGGGGTTAATTAAGAATTAACGTTGAAATGCTTACGCATTTCCTTTTATTACAAAAACTTAAAGCCCACCCGCTATTTTCATGGGTGGTTGTGTCCTCGGGGCATGGCGGGTTAATAAGAAAATAGGTGGTTGGGTGTTTTTAGCAAACACATAGGATTAATTTAAAAACATAGGAGTAGTATAAATGCATACAGTAACTATAGAAGCACCTGCTAAAATTAACCTTACCCTGGATGTAATAGGTAAACGTAGTGATGGTTATCACGAACTGGAGACGGTTATGCATCAAGTTAACCTTTACGACCGCATAATCCTGGAAGCCCGCCCTGCAGGTATTGAGCTGGCAACTAATAGCAGTCAAATACCTCTGGATCAGGAGAACCTGGTCTATAAGGCAGCTCTGGTAATTTTAAAGAAATACCAGCCGGGAGCGGGAGTTAAAATATATATAGAGAAAAACATACCGGTAGGTGCCGGATTAGCAGGTGGAAGTACTGATGCTGCCGCAGTATTAGCAGGCATTAATTATTTATACGACTGCCGGCTTTCCCGTCAACAGTTACTTGAGATGGCTGCTGCCATTGGTTCAGATGTAGCTTTTTGTTTATCCGGGCAGTACTACCAGCCTCGTCCTGGCGTACTACTTGGTCAGGGTGTTACCGCTGTAGCCCGGGGCCGGGGGGAACTATTAGAATCCCTGCCGGCCAGGTTTATACCTTATATATTAATTGTAAAACCAGACTTTGAGCTATCTACCGCTCAAGTTTATTCCGAACTAGACTTAGAATCAGTGGAGCAATTTCCGGATACGAAGAGTTTTTTGCAAGTATGGAATAAAGGAGATATTATAAACATATCCGTTTACATGGCTAACGTACTGGAATCAGTCAGTATAAGAAAAAAGCCGGAAATAGGAATAATTAAATCCAGGTTGATGGAAACGGGGGCTCTTAATGCACTGATGTCTGGCAGTGGGCCAAGTGTTTTCGCTATATTTTCGGATGAAGAAGCAGCCTGCAGGGCATACCGGGTCTTTAAAAAAGACTATCGCGAAGTATACCTGACTTCATCCTATAGCAGAAGTGAGGCCGTAGCCAGTAAACGGAATCCTATAAACTACGGGGACTAGTTCTGGAAGCTATCAGAGAAGCTGTTATTAATAGCAATTTAAAATTGCGGGAAAGGCTAATGTATAAAAAAAGGCGGATTCCCCACAGCTAAGTAACGGAGGTATAAGAATGCAATACGATGCTATTATCCTGGCCGGGGGAGAGAGCAGTAGTGAGCTAAAAAAAATAGCACCCTATGATAATGAAGCCCTGATTATCATAGGCAATTACCCCATGATTTACTACGTCTATCAGGCCTTACGTCAAACCCCTGCTATTAGAAACATTGTAATTAGCGGACCGTCCGAGGCTTTGCGTAATATATTCGCCGGGCAAGACCGCCTATTCTTTGTTAATGGGGGGCAAAACGTTATTGAAAGCTTTTCCCACGGGGTTGAATTACTACGGGAAAAGGGCATCACCGAGCAAATTTTAATCATGCCTTCCGATATACCCTTTATTACCCCCGAAGCCATTAATGATTTTATAAAACAAGCGGAACAATATGATGCTGAATTTTACTACCCGGTAACCCAAAAAGAAGTCAATGAAGCTTGTTTTCCTGGAGTTGGCCGCACTTATGTACGGCTTAAAGATGGAATTTTTACCGGGGGCAATCTCTTTATTTTACGTTCAGATTTATACGACCAAGTTTTAGAAATAGCCTTCAAATTGGTAGAGCGCAGGAAAAATCCCCTGGCTATGGCTAAACTATTCGGTTTTAGCCTGGTATGGAAATACTTTATTCGTTGTTTAAATATAGAAGCAGTAGAGAAAAGATTCTACCAAATCCTGGGAATAAAAGGTAAAGCTATAATATCCCCCTATGCTGAAGTAGGTGTAGATGTGGATAAACCAAGCGATTTAGAACTAGCCCAAAAATATCTGGCAGGAGTGGAGCGTTAACATCCTTCCCCATTATTCGTCAGGGTTGGGTAAATGAATATAAAAATTTTCATTCTTTCAGATAAAAGGTATAATACAAGTGATTATATTTTTTATCCCTAACTGATAGAATTTTGAATACTTAACAACAATCGAATGAAGAGTTCGGTACTCTGTTCAGACTTCAGTCGATGATTTACCACTGTTAAGTGCTGGACCACTATAATTCAAAAATTAAAAATTTATTAAGGTGGCATTATTAAGTGAGTTATTCAGCAGTTATACTGGCGGCGGGTAAAGGAGTGCGTATGCATTCGCAAATACCCAAAGTATTACATCGGGTAGCAGGTAAACCCATGGTATGGTATGTAATTAAAGCAGTGAAAGAAGCCGGAATAGACGATATTACCCTGGTGGTGGGACATGGTCGTAAGTTGGTAGAAGAGACCTTAGCAGACGAAAATCTGCGTTTTGTGGTGCAAGAACAACAGCTAGGTACCGGGCATGCCCTAATGCAGGCCCAGAGCAGCATTAATCCGGCCCATACCCTGGTGGTTTTAGCCGGAGATACTCCATTACTCCAGGGTAAGACCTTAAAAGAACTATTAAATTACCACCAGCAACAGCAGGCCCGGGCTACGGTGCTCAGTGCCGTGCTCCCTGACCCTTATGGCTATGGTCGTATTATTCGTCAGGCTGATGGATTAGAGCGCATTGTTGAAGAAAAAGATGCCAGTCCGGAAGAAAAAGAAATAGCAGAAATTAACACCGGCATGTACTGCTTTCAGGCCGGAGCAGTATTTTCAGCACTGTCGCGGGTAGAGTGCAGTAATGCTCAGGGAGAATACTATCTTACCGACGTTTTACCCCTATTACAGCAGGATGGGCATAATGTGGCGGTACTCGCCGTAGATGAAATAGACCAGATTCACGGAATCAATAACCGGGTACAGCTATCACAGGCCGAAGCCATAATTCGGCAGCGCCATAACCGGGACCTGATGAAAAACGGAGTAACCATTATGGCCCCGGAAACAACATTTATTGACAGCACGGTGAAAATAGGCCTGGATACAGTGATTTACCCCTTTACCATCATTGAGGGACAGACTACTATTGGGGAAAATTGCACGATAGGGCCTTATACCCGCATAAATGATGCCTTCATAGGTAACCATGTAGTAATCGAAAGTTCACGGATAAAGGAAGCCCGTATTGGCAACTACTGTAACATCGGACCCTATGCTTACCTGAGGCCGGAGGCTGATTTACATGAGAATGTTAAAGTGGGCGATTTTGTCGAGATAAAAAAATCGGTTATCGGATCCGGGAGCAAAATTCCACACCTCAGCTATGTAGGAGATTCCCTTTTAGGAAAAAATGTTAATATTGGTGCTGGCACCATTACTTGCAACTATGACGGTAAGAATAAACATCGTACTATATTGGAAGATGGTGTATTTATAGGCAGCAATACTAATCTGGTAGCACCAGTAACTATTGGTGAGAACTCCGTAACTGGCGCCGGGTCAACCATTGCTCATGATGTTCCTGCCCATACTCTGGCTGTAGAACGGGCTGAACAAAAACATATTAGGAAAACAAATAAAAACAACCCCGGCAAATAGGAATGGGGAGAATTATTTAGGAGGTTAAATCATGAAAGCATCCAGGTGGAGGATGAAACTGTTTACTGGAAATGCTAACCCTTGCCTAGCCGAAGAAATAGCGAAATACCTGGGTATGCCAGTAGGTGATGCCAAAGTATCGCGCTTTTCCGATGGTGAAATTAACTGTGTTATTGACGAGAGCGTGCGCGGAGTAGACGTTTTTGTAGTACAGCCAACCTGTTCGCCGGTTAATGACAATCTAATGGAACTCCTCATTATGATTGATGCTTTCAGACGGGCTTCTGCTTCCCGAATTAATGCGGTCATTCCCTACTATGGATATGCCCGCCAGGATCGTAAAACCAAGGCTCGTGATCCCATTACCGCCAAACTAGTTTCCAACCTGATAGTCGAAGCTGGTGCCCAGCGGGTAGTAGCCGTAGATTTACATGCCAACCAGATTCAAGGCTTTTATGACATACCGGTTGACCACCTTCCCGGAGTACCGACTATAGCCGAATATTTTAAGACCAAGGGACTTAATGAAAATTCCGTTATCCTCTCCCCTGATGTTGGAGGAGTTACCAGAGCCCGTGACCTGGCTGAAAAATTGGGAGCTTCTCTGGCAATAGTGGACAAGCGTAGACCTGAACCTAATGTGTCCGAAGTAATGCATATTATTGGTGATGTAGAGGGTAAATCAGTTATAATTATTGACGATATTATAGATACTGCCGGCACCTTGTGTACGGCAGCAGAAGCCATGAAAGAAAAGGGTGCCTTAAAGGTTTATGGCTGCTGTACCCATCCGGTTTTTTCCGGACCAGCTATAGAAAGGCTTGCTAGTGCACCTTTTGAAGAAATAGTAGTAACCAATACTATTCCCATGGATGAAGAAAAAAGACTTCCCAACCTTACGGTCCTCTCCGTAGCACCACTGGTAGGGGAGGCCATTTTGCGCATTCATGAAGACCTGTCCGTAAGCAAACTTTTTGAAGGGTAGTTAATTTGGACATAATGAGGTCAAACTGGTATAATAACTACTTGTATAATTTAAATAAAGGCAGACTGGTCTGCAGATTTAAGGAGTGATAATAATGGCACAGGCAGAGAAAATAAGCTGCCAGAAACGCGATATAAAAACCAGGGGGCATCTTAAAGAGCTGAAACGCAGCGGATTAGTACCTGGAAATGTATATGGCAAAGGAATAGATAATCAGCCTATATCGGTAAGCCAGAAGCAGCTTGTCCGTACCCTCCAAACCCATGGTTCCCGGGGAATATTCTTCCTGGAAATAGAGGGTAGTGAAGATTTAATGACGATAATCCGAGAAGTACAGAGGCATCCGGTTAGTGGACAGATTATTCATATTGACTTTTGGCAAGTAAGACTGGATGAGAAAATAAACAGTACCGTAGGCATTTCTATAGTTGGCGAAGAAGAGGTAATGAAAAAAGAAGGTATTCTGCAATCAGGTATTAAAGAAATTGAGATTTTCTGCTTACCCCAGGAGATTCCGGAAACCCTGGTTTGTGATGTATCTTCACTAGAAATCGGGGATAAGGTCACAGTAGCTGATTTAGAATTACCGGAAGGAATAGAAATAGTTACTGAATTAGATGCAATGGTAGCTACCGTAGTAGTTCCTTCTATTGAAGTAGAAGAAGTTGAAGACGAAGAAATTGAAGGCGAATTTGTTGAAGGCGGAGACGAAGGTGAAGCTGAGGCCGAAGATACCGAGACTACTGAAGGCGAATAAGCAAAGGATTTCTAAAAGGATTGAGCCTTATTGCTCAATCCTTTTTTAAGCTATGGGGAGAATTGGCTATGAAAGTTATCGTAGGATTAGGTAATCCGGGAAGAAAATATCGCGATACCCGGCATAACATAGGTTTTAGGATCTTAGAGGAAATAGCCGGGCGCTTTTCCATCGAAAAAGAAGAAAGCCGTTTCGATGCTATTATCGGGCATATTCGTATTGACGGGGAAAAAGTTCTATTAGTTAAACCTCTAACCTATATGAACCGCAGCGGCAAAACCGTTCAACCCCTGGTACGCTGGTATAAGCTTGATCTTAATGACCTCATAGTAATTTATGATGATATGGACTTGTCCCCCGGCGCTTTACGTCTGCGAGCCCAAGGAGGTAGCGGAGGCCACAAAGGCATGACTTCCATTATCCAACGACTAGGCAGCCGGGAATTTGCCCGTATCCGTATTGGCATCGGCCGTCCCGATAATGAAGCTATTGACTGGGTCCTGGGTAAGTTTAGCCCCACCGAACAAAAGCTTATGGAAGAAGTAATTAGCCAGGCAGCAGCTGCAGTAGAGTGCTGGGTGAAGCAGGGCATAGACCGGGCTATGAATGAGTATAATTAGTAAGGGAATAGGGTGCTGGTAGCATTTCCCGTTATGTTTGTAGGGAACGGCCCCCGTGCCGTTCCGCCGCTATTAATCTGAATAAAGTCTGGGCTGAGTGCCGGGTCGCTATTAAGGGAGCAGATTGCCGCAGATTTGTTATGGTATGCATAAGGTCGAAATAAAGAGAAATACGAAGCAACCTTAATTATGAGCGGTAGTAAACATTGTAGTACCCGTAGGGTGTATTTCCACCACAATTTTTAATTATGATTCTACTGCGAAAACCCCTATTTAGGTGAATATTAGTGAATACGTAGTCCAAAGATAGTGCTTTTGAATTAATAATTATCGTTGAAATACTCCGTATTTCTCTTTATTTTGACCTTAAATAAGTCCGCGTAGTTCCCTAATGATTCCGCGGTTTCCGCGTCTATTATTCATTCGAATAAATATTTATTGCTTTTTGCAGTGGAATCAAGTAATTAATGAATTGAAAATAAGCCATTAAAAATCATTAAGAATTACTTTGGAATCACACTGTTCTTTTATTTATTATTTGATTGGTTCTGGTAGATAAATTTATTACGCCTGGGTACATTAATAAAAGGGAGTATGATATGACCAAACCACTTCGTTTTACTGGCGTTATTGAGGATATGGGAGAAGTAATTTTTAAGGGACCTGCTCCGGGAAAGCAATCAATAATTACGCTAAAGATTAAACCTCGGCAAATACTACATCAGCTTAACCGGGGAGATGATATTGCCGTTGATGGTGTTTGTCTTACCATAAAAGAAATAGACCATGAAGGTTTTACAGTTCAGTTATGGCCGGTAACTCAGGAAAAAACTACATTAATTCATCTAGATTACGGTAATTTAGTTAATCTGGAAAGGAAGGGCTAACAGGGAGGAAAAAGGAAATGAACCAGTTTGCCAGTAGGTTTGCCGAACCGTCTATTTGCGGTCTTTGTCAGGACAGTTATCTACCTGCAGCTGCAGAAGATGTTATTTGTACTGAATGTGAAAACAAGATAAAAAACAGTAACGAATGGATTGCTGCAGTTTTTTATGAATATAAAGATAATGACTTCGAATTTTTAATGGCGCTTATTCCTCGGGTACGACAACAAATGAAAATGCGGGCTACTCAATTATGTCAGCAAGCTGTCATTGCTTATAAAGCAAATAATTTTGATTATGCCGCTACTTTATGGAAAGAAGCTCGTCGTTATGATTCTAAAAATATTCGAGCTGCATTTAATTTATCCTATTTACAATGGAAAACGGGTGAAATTAGTTATGAAGATTTTATTTTTAGTTTGCGCAGCTTTGAATACAGCCGGGCCGACTATTCTATCTACCATGATTATTTAGCCAAAATAGAACAGTCCTTGATTTCGGATAAAGAAATTGAAGAGGTTTTAATTTTAGTAGACGAGGATATATGGCCAGACAAAAGAAAGTTATCCCGAAGTCCGGTATTAAAATTAATGAGGAGTTTCATAGCTCATCAAGGAAAAATAACAAGTGCCTGCTTTTCTTCTAGCGGCAATCAGGTTCTTACTGCAGGATTGGATGGGCGCATATCCCTTTGGGACGTTAATAATGGTATGGAAGTCCAACGGTTTAATTTTGAATATGCTCAAGTTACTGCTGCCTGTATGAGTCCTGATGACAACTATGTTCTGGCTACTACTGATGATTATAGCCTTCATCTACTGGACTTAGACAGTGGCAAAGAAATACGACAGTTTCGTGGTCATACAGCTTTACCTGTTTGGGTAGGAATTGCACCCTACGGACGTTTAGCTCTCTCGGGAGGCCTGGATGGGACTATAGGATTCTGGGATTTGCAGAGAATAAAACCTATGAATTTATTTCGGGCTAATACTGGTCCTATCAACCGGATGTGGATGTCTTCCGATGGCATGAGCCTTATGCTTACGGGCTTGAAAAAAGAATTCCGCCTGCTGGATTTAAGCGGGGAAATGAAGCACCTGTGGTTGGGATTACCGGACCGCTGGCCCTATTCAATTTGTTCCACTGATGAGCAGCGTTATGCACTCTCTGGCAATACAGATGGCAGTTTAGTCCTTTGGGACCTGGATAGTGGTAAAAACTTGCTTATTCTCGAAGGCCACCGGGGAACGGTCAATTCGCTTGTCCTTACTAAAGATTCTAATTTTGCCATATCGGCTGGAATTGACCGAAGTATTCGTATATGGGACATAAATGCCGGTACCCAAATTCACTTGTTGCCGGAGCATACCTGGCAGGTAAATTGCTTGGAAATAGCCTCATACCATCATTCTGTTCTTACTGCAGGGGAAAATGGCCAGCTTAAACTGTGGGAATTTAGCCAACCTTGCTAATGTTAACGGGCAAAAACGTGCTGTCCTATTCTGGTTACAATCGGACGGCTCCATATCCATTTATTAGTAGCAGTTACC